>JBIPMI010000415.1:0-4965 GCA_044369215.1 Bacteroidia bacterium
ATTTTAAGAGGTGTAGCCGGACCAGTAATTATGGAATTAATAGATACTGCCTATAGGGCAACAACAGAAACATTTCCATTAACTTTCTCTGGAGTTTCTGGTGTAAGTTCTACGAATACCATTACTTACCAACCAAGTGCAAGCGCAACAAGTGCAATTATTGGCGGTACTAGTACAACCGGAATTGTCAATTTTGATAATGGTAGTTATTATATCATAGAAGGACGTGCAGGTGGTGTAGGTTCAACTCCACTTTTAACTTTTGAAAATAATAGTACCAGTGGATATACCATTAACTTTATTAATGATTCGAAATACAATACTGTAACTTATAACAATATTAATGGTTCAAATAATTCCACAACAGGCGGTACTATACGATTCAGTACTACTACTTTAACAAGTGGTAATGATAGTAATACTGTTAGTTATAATAATATTGGTAATGGAATAACATCCCCTGCAGTAGCTATTTATGGCACAGGAACTTTGTCGAAATCAAACAACCATAATTTCATCTTAAACAACAATATATTTAACTGGGGTTTAACAAGTGCTTATGGTGTTTTTCTTTCTTTATATAACACTGATTATGTGATTAATGGAAATAGTTTTTATCAAACAACACCTAGAACCTTTGCATCTGCAGTCTCTGCTGTCTATATTACAAATAATACAGATGGTAATGGTTTCACAGTAAATGGGAATTTTTATGGTGGTACTGGTCCAAATTGTTCTGGTACGCCAATGACACTAAAATCTGGAGCTAATATTTTCCAAGGATTTTATTTCTCAGTTGATACAATGTCAACTTCTAATTTCCAAGGAAATACTATAACAAATATTTTAGATACAACAACCTCTTCAAGCATTGCACAGTCATTGTTATACATAGTTGGTGGACAAGTTAGTGCTGGAAATATTACTCCAAATAACTTTGGAAGTCAAACAGATTCAACAAGTATTGTGTTTGTAAATTCTTATGCTTTAGCAGGTACAACATTTGCTGCTATAGGAACTTCAACAGGAAAAACAGATACCATTAGGATTGAAAATAACCTAATAGGAGGTATTACCACTCGTTCAACTACAACTCAGGGTATAAGTTTAAGAGGAATTGATCCTGCTGGTTCTGCTGGTAGATTATTTATAAATGGCAATACTATTGGAGGAACAATTCCTAATAGTATGGTACAAACTTCTACTAATAATTTATTGCCTTTAATCAATAGAAGCACTTCTGTATTAGAAGGATCTGAAATTAAAAATAATATAATTAGAAATTGCTTATCAACTCATACATCATCTAATATAATTGGATTGTCTACTGGTGCATTGAAAAATGGGCCAGTTAGTGGAAATCAAATTTACAATTTGACTTCCGCAAACATTTCAATTACAGGTATTCAAATTGCAGTTGGATCGACGGATTTGAATTGTACACAAAATATTATTCATACTTTAAAATCTAGTTCTACAAGCGCTGCAACCGTAAATGGAATTGGTGTTAATGGACCAACTACAGGTTCAAATAGTATTACTAAAAATATAATTCATTCATTAAATGCAAACAGAGATAGTTCAAGTTTAAATGGAATTGGTATTTCTTCAGGAACTGTTACTTATGCAAATAATATTATTCGTTTGGGTTTAGATGAAAACGGAAGCGACATCACTAAATCACACTATATGAATGGTATCAATGAAGCTGGTGGAAGTAACAATATTTATTATAATACTGTTTATGTAGCAGGAAACGGAGTAAATTCTGGAGCTTGTTATACTTATGCATTAAATAGTTCGGTAACTGCAAATACGCGTAATTACAGAAACAATCTTTTTGTAAATAAAAGACAAAACGGAACTTCAACTGGCAAACACATGGCAATTCAAGTTGGAGGAACCTCAGCAAACCCGGCAGGTTTAACAATTAATTATAATGATTATTCAACTATTTCTGCTCCGGTAGGAAGATTTAATTTAAATGAATTAGCTGCAATCAGCGATTGGAGGGATTCAGTTGGACAAGATAACAATAGCTTCAGTGAAGACCCTTATTTCGTTCAACCAACTGGTTCAGTTTCTACAATAGATTTACATTTGGTTACAGGAACTGCTTCATTAATTGAATCAGGTGGTGCTTCAATTTCAGGCATTTCAACTGACTTTGATGGCGATGCTAGACCAGGTCCGGCAGGTTCAATAAATGGAGGTGGAATTGCTTCAGATCTAGGTGCTGATGAATTCGATGGTTCTATATTCCCATTAAATATGGGAGCTATTGGATTAATTTCACCAATTGGAACATGTGCTACTACTAACAAAACAATTGTAATTAGAGTTAAAAACTATTCTCTAACAGATTCAATTGACTTTGGAGCTTCTAATGTATCAGTAAATGCTGGTGCTACCGGACCAAATCCTGTAACATTTACACCTGTTATTTTAAGTTCAGGCAAATTGGCTCCAGGTGCCACTCAGGATGTAACTATTTCAACAACTTATGATATGAGTTCTAATGGAACTTATACTTTCACTGGCAGTACTTCATTATTAGGAGATGCAAATACTGGTAATGATGCAATGGCACCATCTAGCATAACAATTGCTACTTTGACTGCCGGGACCATTACTTCAAGTGTGGCTCAATACTGCAACTCAACTGGAACTCCTACACTTACAACTACTGCTACAGGCGGTGATATCCAATGGATGGAATCTAGTGTAAGTGCAACTGGACCTTTTTCAAATGTTGGTACTAATTCAAATACTTATACGCCTGCAACTGCAATAGGAACAACCATGTTCTATACAGCTTTAATAAGTTGTAACTCAACAACAATTGCAGCAGGTGATACCGTTAGCGTTTATGTTCCTATTATAACAGCAACATCTGGTGGAACACGTTGTGGACCTGGTTCTGTAACCCTATCTGCTACACCTGGAACGGGTCAAAGTATCAATTGGTATGCAAATGCAACAGGTGGTTTACCGCTTGTAACAGGATCAAACACTTATTCTCCTTCAGTTACAGCAACAGATACATTTTATGCTACTTCACTTTCCCCTGGTAGTTCGGTTCAGGCTTTATCAGCAGGTGCTACTTGGAATCAGTATACAACAGTTGGAGGTTTCCAAGCAACAGGTATTGGTAGTGCTTCTATGGTTTTTGATGCACTTTCTGACATCACGATTTCATCTTTGGATATTTACCCAAGTGCTGCGATTGGAACTAGTTTTACTATTGAAGTAAGACAAACAAATAGCACAGGTACATTAATCGCCAGTTACACCGGATTAACTACAGTGCAGAATACAGGTACTCCATCTATTGCTGAAACAGTTCCTGTTAATTTTTCAATTCCAACAGGTACAAATTACGTGATTGGATTTTCATCGAATCCTAGCACTTGGAGAGGAAATGTTAGCAATTTCCCTTATCCATACCTTTTGCCGGGATATTTAAATGTTCAAGGTTCTTCGTTTGGAACATCTCCTGGCACGACCTTGATTTATCAATATTTTTTCTATAATTGGAATGTAATGGTAGGTTGTGAGAGCGGTAGGTCTGCTGTTATTGCTACAGTAACTAGCCCTCCTGCCTTAACTGTTAGCTCAGCTTCTCAGCAAATTTGTTCAGGCTTGACATCTACTTCAGCCTTAACTATTTCGTCTACAGTTTCAGATTTCAATACATATGACTGGTCTCCTGCTACAGGCGTTTCCGGAAATTCTACAAGTGGTTATTTATTCAATCCGAGTTCAACAACAACTTATACTTTAACAGGTACTCAAACCAGTGGCTCATTATGCGCAAATACTGCATCTCATACTGTTACAGTAAATCCATTGCCAACAGCTTTGGTTGCTAGTCCTGATCCAGTAAATTATTGTGCGACAAGTCCTGCTGCTGTAATTTCTGTTTCAGGAGGATTAAATATTGGAAACTTTGTTTCAGGTACTGCAGTTACTACAACAGTCGCCAATAATTATACTCCTTATTCTAGTAATTGGGAAGGTGCAAGAACTCAATATTTAATTTTAGCATCTGAATTGCAAGCTCAAGGTGTTACTGGTGGTAATTTCAATTCATTAAGTTTTACTGTTACAGCTTCTGGTGCTGGCACATTTGCTCAATCCGGGTTTAATATCAAATTGGGCCATACTGCTGCAATTTCTTTAAGTGGATATGTTACTCCAACTGGAGGTTTTACTTCCGTTTATGGTCCGGTTTCAGAACCAGCTCCTGGTGTAGGTACTAAGACGCATAATTTTTCTACACCTTTTACTTGGGATGGAACTTCTAATGTTGTAATAGAAATTTGTCATGACAATGACGTAAATGGTACATGTACTAGTTGCTTCAGTGGAAATTCAACCGTAGCTTTTACTGCAACTTCCTTTAACTCTGTTTATGGTAATTATGCAGATAATCAGCCAGCTTGTGGTTTTGCCAATGGAACAGCAACAACTGGAACTGGTAGACCTAACATGAGTATAGGTTGGGGAGCTCCAAATACTTATACTTGGTCTCCAACAACTGATTTGTTTACCAATGTTGGCGCTACTACAGCATATACAAGTGGTAATGCCGCATCAGTATATACTTTACCTACTGCAAACAGATCTTATGTCGCTACTGCAACTAATATTTATGGTTGTGTTCAAAGAGATACTGTTACAGTTAATTACTTAACAACTCCAAGTGCTCCAACCTTAAGTGCATCTAATTCAATTTCAACAACCGGCTTTACTGCAAATTGGGCTACTGTAAGCGGTGCCACATCCTATAAATTAGATGTAGCAACCGATGCATTGTTTGCCAGCATGGTTTCTGGTTATAATGATTTGACTGTTGCAGGATTGAGTCAAGCAATTACAGGACTAACAGCAGGTACCACTTATTATGTAAGAGTAAGAGGAGTTAATACTTGTGGCACGTCAGCAAGTTCAACATCAGTATCC
>JBIPMI010000022.1:0-15787 GCA_044369215.1 Bacteroidia bacterium
GTATAAAAAGCGAAAGCCGCTGAAAGCGGCTTTCTTGGGTAAGTGTAAATGTAAGTGCTTATGAGAAAGCGATGTACCCCGGCACCGCAATATGGTTGGATTTGTTATTAAAGGATTAGCCCTCAAGGAGAGCTAACCCATTTAATAAACCTTCACCCCTGAAGTTTTTTTAGTTTGCGAAATACAGATTGATCTGTAACGTTTTTCCCTCAAATCCAGAATAGTTTTCTAAACTAATAGCTGTAATTTGCTCTCTTACATAAGTCTTCAAAAATTCGTTTTGGGTTTCAATTGTTACTACTTCAATTGTTTTATCTTCTTTGATTTTAAATTCTACAGTTACTTTTTCATTAACTGTTTTGTCCACCAATTCTGTCGGAAAAGCAATTTTGCTGCGAATTTCTGTGCTAATTGCTTTTACTTTAGCTGATTCTGGAGAATTTTTAGCATTTGCCTTTGAACATGTAGAGAAACTTAATCCACCTAAAAGCATAATTCCTAAAACCAATGATTGTAATGTTTTCATATATTTATTTTTTGTTGTTGATATGCATTTGACGCAACAAAGATGAAATTAGTTACACAACTGCTGAAATATTTTTAGATAAAGGCGATTTTTTTTAAGATGAAGTAAGTTTTTTATTAGATGAAAGGAGTTTTAAGAAAATGTTAAGGAAATCGCCCTAATAATCAGCGGTTTAAACTAGGTTTAAGTGGTATTGAATCTTTTAAACTATAATATCAAATCTCACCTTGTAAAATAAACAATACGAAATGCCTATTTTCGTTTGCTTATAACCCTATGCAGCTTTCCGTAGTAGTAGTAAATTATAATGTTCGGTACTTTCTTGAACAAGCGCTCTATTCAATTAGAAAGGCTTGTGAGGGAATTGAAGCGGAAATTTTTGTGGTCGATAACCATTCAGCTGATGGATCCTGTGAAATGGTTCGACATAGATTTCCAGAGGTTATTTTATTGGATAACAAAGAAAACTACGGTTTTTCAAAAGCGAATAATCAGGCAATTCGTTTAGCAAAGGGTAAGTACATTCTATTAATTAATCCTGATACAGTAGTTGAAGAAGATTGCTTTAAAAAAGTAATAGATTTTATGGAAGCCACACCCGATGCCGGAGCTGTTGGCGTAAAAATGATTGATGGTGCCGGAAAATTTCTTCCAGAATCCAAACGTGGTTTACCAACTCCGGAAGTGGCTTTTTACAAAATATTTGGATTAGCCGCCTTGTTTCCAAAATCAAAAAGATTTGGCAAATACCATCTGGGCTTTCTTGATAAAAATAAAACCCATGAAGTAGAAATTTTAGCCGGTGCTTTTATGATGATAAGTAAGGAAGCGTTTGACAAAGCCGGTTTATTGGATGAAGATTACTTTATGTATGGTGAAGATATTGATTTAAGTTTTCGAATTTCTAAGGCAGGATTTAAGAACTACTACTTTTCAGATACCACTATCATCCATTATAAAGGTGAAAGTACCAAAAGAACATCAGTAAATTATGTTTTTACTTTTTACAGGGCGATGATAATTTTTGCCCAAAAGCACTATTCGGAAAAACACGCCAGAACATTTAGCATTCTCATTCATTTTGCTATATATATAAGAGCGATTGCTGCAATCGGGATTAGATTTTTTAAACAGGCATTACTTCCGGGTTTGGATTTTATTTTTTTTATTATTGCTTTTCTAATCATTAAAAATGTTTGGAGTGAATATAAATTTGAAACCAAGGAGGCTTATCCTGAATATTCTGTTTGGGTAAACTCAATTGTATATTCTGTATTATGGATGTTGGGTTTATTTCTTGCGGGTTCATATCATAAAAGAAAAACATTTTTAAGTGTTGTAAAAGGTATTGCAATAGGAACTTTGGCAATTGCTGTTTTTTATGCTTTTGTTGATGAGGCTTTCAGATTTTCAAGAGCTTTGATTGTTTTAGGTACATTTGCATCTATTTTTATTGCATATTTAAACCGCCTATTCATTTATTTTCTTTCTTATAAAAAATTAAGTTTTAGTTTGGGCTCAGAGCTTAAAACTATAATTGTTGGAAATAAAGATGAGGTTTCACGAGTACAAGACCTGCTTGTTAAATCAAAAAGCAGAACTGAATACGTTGGATTTGTTGGGGTTAATGATTCTGAAACGGAGGATGATCATTACATTGGAAATGTAAATCAGTTGGCTGATATCGTTGAATTATTTGCCGTGGAAGAAATTATTTTCTGCAGTAAGGATTTATCTGCTGCACGTATTATTGAGTGGATGGGTATTATTGGAAAACCTGATGTAATGTTTAAAATAGTTCCGGAAGAGAGTTTGTTTATTATTGGCTCGAATTCTAAAAATGCACCGGGAGATTTTTATACCATTGAATTTAATCTTTCCTTAGCTAAACCATTTGAACAGCAAAAGAAACGACTTTTTGATATTGGCTTTGCGTTAATCTTACTTCCTTTTTTACCTGTTATTTTGTTATTTGTTAAGAATCGTACAGGTTTATTTTCAAATTGGTTCAGGGTTCTTAGTGGTGATTTAACCTGGGTTGGTTATGCTAAAACCGAAAACAATAAACTCCTTCCCGGTTTAAGAGAAGGAGTTTTAAGTCCGGTTGATAAAAGTCACGGCAAGTTTATTAATGAAGTTACTGCTCAAAAACTAAATTTTCTTTATGCCAAAGATTATTCAGTTGAGAAAGACTTTATTATTTTGGTTAAATCGCTTAGAAGCCTTGGTAATTAAGATTTGTTGCTTAAGAAAGATTTTGTCCACTCTTGGAATTTTTCCATTTTTTTGATGCTTTCCTGTTGCCATTCAAGCACATTTTTAAGAGCCAAATCCTGTGTTTCTTTGTATTGAGTTTTTAATTCATCAAGTTTCTCTCTTATTTCTTTTTTAGCTTCATCCAATTCTTCACCTGCTTCCATTTTACCTAAAGTAAACTGTAATCTGGCAATTTCTAATGATGTTTTAAAAGTTTGAGATTGTTGTTCGAAAAGCTCTATTGATTGCTCATAAATCTTTGAGCCATTTTCTTTTCCATTTTTATACAAATCTTGCAAAGCAGCTTCAATTTTTTTGCTTTGTTCCTCAAAAACATCTTTTCCTTCGGCTTTTCCTAAGGCTAATTGAACTTGTAGAGCTTCAATTTTGCCTTTTATTTCATGTGCTTTTTCTTCACCGTTTTCAACTTGTTTCTCCAGTTCTACTTTCCATTTTTCCAGGTTATTTTTTAGCAAATCTTTATTTGATTCGAAGTTTTCGATTGCTTCATCCAAACCTTTATTTAAGGCACCTTCTACTTTTTCGAATTGTTTTCTCCAAAGAGAAATCATATCGTGATATTGATTATTCATTCTTCAAAGGTATTAAGTTTTTGAGCAAATCAGCTGTTTCCCAATAATTTAATAAACTGAAAGATATGTTTGTTTAGTTCATTGGCTTCTTCAACCATACTCATATGCGCAGAGTTTTTTAAATAGGCTATATATGGCTTTTTACATTTAAATGCGAAGGTGAACAAGTCGTTTTCCGAGATTAATGAATCGTATTTTCCAATTCCCCAAAAAAATGGTATATCCAGTTTTTCTATTAATTCGCTATTGTCTTCTCTATTCATCATAGCTTTTACAGCTTCTATAATTCCTTCTTTTGGACCTTTTTTACCTTCTTCAATAAATTTTGTGGCATATTTCACGGCATTATCTTCAGTAAATAATGGTGGAATGAAATTCTTTAAATAGATTTCAGTATCATGTTTTTCTAAGAACTTAATTACTTGTTTTCTTTTGTCTTTTCGTTCCTCTGAATCAGCTATTGGTGTTGAATGAATTAATCCAATTCCTTTTAAATACTCAGGGAATAACTTAGCAAAAGCCAAACTTACATATCCACCCATACTATGACCAAACAAATAAACTTTGGTTTTCCCTTTTTGCTGAAGTAATTCCATTACAGCCTTAGCCATTTCAACTAAACTGATATTGGAAACAGTTTCACTTTTTCCAAAGCCCGGTAAATCAATTGTTATTACTTCATAGTGGCTACAAAAAAATAATACCTGCTCGTTGAAGCAGGTATTATTTTCACAAAATCCATGGAGAAATACAATTGTTTCGGGTCCGTTACCTTTTGTATAACTAACCAAACTCATTGTACTAGTAGAATTTAGATCTGTAATCTTTTACGTTTTTAACTTCTTTTAAAACTTCTAAGTAACTGTATTCAATTCTCGATTGAAGTGCGCTTGATATTTCTGTTTTGAAGCTGTTTAAATCTGTTTGTGCCGGTGCAGGAGTTGTTTTGGTTACCTGAAAAGCGTAAACACCACCATCACCTTTAACCGGACCTACTAATTTTCCAGCAGGAGTTCCCATAACTGTACCTACGAAAGAGGGATCATATCCAACCATAGGAACGCTTGAATTTTCAAATGTTTGAGATGGAACAGGATTTAGAGCCTGGTTTAGATTACGACTCAATGCATCTAAAGTTGTATTAGATTCCATTGCAGTTTTCATTTTCTCCATCAATTGTTCAGCTTTTTTATCTTTTCTATAATCAGCTAAAACTCTTTCTCTTGATGATTCAAAGCTGGCTTTTCCTTTTTCTCTGATTGCATTAACAGTTGCGATTACATACTTATCGTTTCCAATAGTAATTACTTCACTAACGGCACCAATTTTAGCAGAAAATGCCCATTTAACGGCTTCTCTTGCTTCATTGAAACCAGGCAAGAAATTGTCGTTTTCTTTAACAAATTCAGCAACTCTTTTTTCCATTTTCTTTTCAGTAATATTTGCTTCAAAAGATTTAGCATCTGTAGATGCTGCAGCAAATGTGCTAGCTTCATTATAAGCGGCACCTGTAGTTTTATCGCTAGCTTCAACTGTTCTTTCTAAAATAGCAGCAGTAACCAATTTTTTACTCTTGTCCTCAGTGATTTTGATTACATGGAATCCAAACTGTGTTTTTAAAACAAATTGGTCACCTTTTTTACCATTTTTAACAGCATCGTTAAAATCTTTCACCATAGCACCTTCAGTGAACCAACCTAAATCTCCACCTTTATCTTTAGTACCATCAGTTCCGAATTCAGAAGCTAATGTTGCAAATGATTCTCCTTTTTTAACACGTGCTAAGATATCGTTGGCTTTTGTTCTGGCTTTAATAGTGTCTTCCATAGTAGCGCCTTCAACTCTTATTAAGATATGACTTGCTCTCATGCTGAACGCTGTATCTTCTTTTTCACCTACTACTTTGTATAGAGAATATTTTCCATTTTTAAAGATTGGACCAAATACTGTTCCCGGTGCTGCAGAAAACAATTGTGCTTGTAATTCTTCAGGATAAGCTGAACGATTTTTAGCAGTTGGATCAAAACCTACTTCACTGTTTGAGTTTGTATAAGTAGTGTCGTTATCACTTGATTTGAATTGTTCAGCTTGGTCATAAGCCCATTTTTGAGCAGCTGCACTATCTTCTGAAGATGGAGCAAAATCCCAAACAACGAATTCTAATTTTCTGCTGTTTTCACGCTCTTTGTATTTGTCCATGTTCTTTTTGAAGTATGATTTTAAATCAGATTCTTCAGCAGTTATGGTTGTATCAACAATAGACATATAAGGAATAGCAACGAAGTTAAACTCTGCTGTTGCTGTTCTTGCCTGAAATGCACTTTTTGCTTCTAAAGCAGTTGTATAAACACCTTTTTTTAATAAGTTGGTGAATTTACGTTGTTGTCCATCAGTAACTAAGTAATCTTCAAACTCTTTCCATTGAGCTTTCATGTTTTCATCAGTTCCTTCCGACATTTGCTTCAAATAACGTTTTACATTATTTACATCAAATTGTCCGGTTGCAGGATCTGTAAATGATTGAAGAATTTGTGGATGTATGTTTTTTCCAATTAACATATCTTCTAATTCCTCATTACTGATTTCAATACCTAAATCTTTGTATTGTTTAACCATTAAGTAATCATTCATTACCTGAGTCCATGTTTGTTCACGAACCTGATTAAGCGTATTTTCATCAAGATTTTCTTGTTGAGAACGTTTTTTGAAGTTTTCGGTATTGATTTCTAACCTTTCTTCAAATTGACGGATACCAATAGTTTCACCATCAATTTCAGCAACATTGTTGCTGCTTGCTTGTCCACTGAATAAACTAGAATTGCTGTTTAGTGCATCAGAAATCACAAAGAGTAACAGGGCGCCACCGACAACACCAATTGCCAATCCGGACCTGTTTCTTATTTTAGTTAAAATTGCCATCTATATAGATTTTTAAAGAGTGGCAAAAATAACGGCCATTTTTTCAAAAAATCAAATGAATATTGTGTCTTTTTTAATTGTTTCATTCTTTGGCCTATTTTTGGTAGCCTAAAATATAGGTTTGTTCGATAATAAATTTCTGATTATTAAAATGATTTGAACATGAGTGATTCCCCAAAATTTGGCAAGTTATATCTGATACCCAATGTGTTGAGTGATGATAATACCGATGATTTTATACCGGAAATGGTTAAAAGAATGGTTCATCACATAGATAGGTTTGTTGTTGAAAATGAAAAGGATGCTAGAGCATTAATCAAAAAATTAAAATTAGAAAAGCCCCAAAATGAGCTAAATTTTTGGAAATTGGACGAACATACACCCGAATCTGAGATTGGAAACCTGCTAATTGCACTCGAAAATGGTCAGGATGCAGGTATAATTACCGATGCAGGTTTGCCTTGTATTGCCGATCCGGGTTCTTTGCTTGTTTCCTTGGCTCATAGAAAGAAAATTGAGGTTGTTCCTTTACCTGGTTCTTCCAGTATTTTGCTTACTTTGATGGGTAGTGGTTTAAACGGACAAAGTTTTGCATTTAATGGATATATTCCTGTAGATAAGGCACAAAGAGCTAAAAGAATTCAATTTTTAGAACAATTGGCTTTAAAGGGTCAGACCCAAATTTTTATGGAAGCTCCTTACAGAAATAATGCACTTTTAGCAGATGTACTTCAAAATTGTAAGCCCAATCTGCGACTGTGTATAGGCTGCGATTTAACCTCAAATAAGAGCTTCATCAGAACCAAATCAATTGCAGATTGGAAAAAAGAGTTACCTGATTTACATAAGAAACCGGTTATTTTTATCATCGGAATCTAATACTTTAGGCAATAGTTTTATTGAGTTTGACCAGTTTCAAGCAATAAATTATAAGCTCTTTGCTCAGGTAAATTCCATTCGAGCCACGATTTTTCGCTAAATTCTTTTACAAAAGAAGATTTCCTGCTGCTCACCTGTCCGCCAAAATTTGATTCGATTGAATTTACTTTCACAGGGAATCTACTGAATTGTAGGCTATCTATTTGTTTTAATTTTGTATTATCACTGTTTAACCAAGGCAATGCAGCATCGTTCAATTGAAGCATAAATTCGTAATGTAAATAAGCTTTATCTGAATGATTGAAATTGTATCTAGCAATAATTCCATCCCAATTGAAACAGGCAGCTAAAATTGCTATAAAATAAACTGAAATTGAATTGGTTGAGATTAAGAATGCAACTGATTTCTTATTGAGGATTTTGTAGATAATACTAAGTAAAGCAATTGCGGCAGCTAACAAAAAGAAGTATATAAAAATTCGTTTATAAGCCAATGCATAAAATTGTACATAGTAGGTATTGCGAACTGCTACAGCAGCAACCATTAATAAATTTTGTGCTATCCAAAGTATAACTAATGCTTTAAAAAATCCATTGTTTTTCATAAACAATAAATTTCCATTGAGGTAATAAATCGTAATGGCAATAGAAATCAACAAAGCAAAAATTAGCAGGTAAGTTCCTTCATGAACAAATCCTTTTAATAACTGACCTGTCCAGGTAAAGCCAAACCAAACATTTTTAACTTCTAAAAAATTTTGCCAGGCCAACATCAAGTTGATGATGATAAAAAATGAAATGGCAACTTGTTGTTGTCTTAATAGTAATCTATTTAGTTTTCTGAATTCTGGTTTTTTCTTTTTGCGCAGAAGCTCCATTTCAAGTGATTGTTCTTTTGAAACTAATTTTTCAGAATAGGTTTTTACCAAAAAGAAAGAAAATAGAATTAGGCCCAGTATGTAGAGCAAAATTCCATCAAAAGAAAATTCACCAAAAAAATCTTTAATGTTATTCCAAACAGCTTTGAAACTTTCTCCGAAAAATTCATTTGCTGAGGCGTAAATGGAAACCAAAATGATTAAAGTAAAAGCAGGTAAGAAAAAGAATCTGACAAAATTTTTCCAGTTACTCTTGCTTTCTGTGCCACCACTTAATCCTTGAATTAAACTGACTCTAGCATTACTTAAAGCATAGAAAAAGTAATTTGGAGCAAATTGAATATGTTTAATTTGGGTATAATGTACAGTTCCAATAAATAGTGCGAATGATAGCCAGAACATCAGAATTCCAAGTGTATTATGTCCCAGAACAACTGATTGTCCACTAAGAATTAAACCAACAATTAAAATTACAAATCCTCGTGAAGTTGCACCGGTTCTTGTCCAAAGCCATGCACCAATAGTAACCAAGCTAAGTAAAAAATAATTTAAACCAGGTGATTTGTGGTAAAGAAGAAAACAGAATAAGCCTGCCATCAATAAAATGAAGGCACGTGTAAATTGTTTTGATTGATTCATAGCCATTTGAAACGCAACGTATATAGGATTATTTTATAATTATAATTGATTTTGGTACGATTTACCCTAACTAACAATGAGTAGATTTGTTACATGATAAATATCAATTAGTTGCAATTTTAATAGAAACTATTATTTTTGTCTAACATTTGTTAGGCATATGGCAAGTTTAGTCGTTTCAAGAAAAGATCAAATCATTCAGGTAGCTGCTGATTTATTTAAAATTAGAGGTTATGAGGCAACTTCTATGAGAGATATTGCCCAGCAGCTAGAGATTGAAGCGGCCAGTTTGTATCATCATATTAAATCGAAAGAAGAGATTTTGGAAAAGATTTGCTTTAGTATGGCTGATCAATTCCTAACCGGTATAGAAGAAGTAAATGACATTTATTTTAGTGCTGAAGAAAAACTAAGAATGGCTATCAAAAGTCATGTGAGAGTTTTAACCGGAAATTTATCAAAAAGCACTGTTTTTCTTCATGAATGGAGAAGTTTAAATGGCGAGAAATTAATTGCATTCAAAGAGTTAAGAGATAAATACGAAAAAGGATTTAAAACCATCATTCAGGATGGAATTAATGAAGATATTTTTGATGATGTTGATTTGAAATTTGCTGTTTTAAGTGTACTGAGTTCTGTTAACTGGATTGCAGAATGGTACCGTGTAGATGGTGGTATGACCGCAGATGAAATTGCCAACAGAATCAGTGATTTTGTGATGGGAGGACTCAGAAAAAAATTAGTTACAGACCCACATTTTAAAGGATAAAAATTAAACCAAAAACCTAATACCATGTACGGAAACGCTTACATCGACCCAAATGAGAAATTAAACGGAATTCTCGCAGGAGAGGATCCGGTAAAATTGGCTGAATTCGAAGCCAGAATTCAAAGAGGTGAAAAAATTGAACCTAAAGATTGGATGCCAAGAGAGTATCGCAAGCAATTAATCAGAATGATTGAACAACATGGTCATTCTGAAATTATTGGTGCTTTACCTGAAGGAACTTGGATTACCAGAGCTCCGGGCTTCAAAAGAAAATTAGCTTTAATGGCTAAAGTTCAAGATGAAGTTGGACATGCACAATTGCTATACAGTGCTGCTGAAACTTTAGGAAAAAGTCGTGAAGAAATGATTAATGACCTCATCACAGGTAAATCAAAGTATTCTAATGTATTTAATTATCCTGCTTATACTTGGGCTGATGCATGTATCATAGCCTGGTTAATTGATGCGGGTGCAATCATCAACCAGGTTGCCAATGCAAAAGGTTCTTATGGTCCTTATTGCAGAGCTCTTGATAGGATTTGTACTGAAGAATCTTTCCATTTAAAATATGGTCATGATAATATTGTTACCCTTGCTACAGGAACTCCAGTTCAAAGACAAATGGTTCAAGAGGCTTTGACTCGCTGGTGGCCTCCAATTATGCATTTCTTTGGTCCTTCTGATAAAATTTCATCACATACAGAAATCCTGATGAGATGGAAAGTGAAGATGGCTAGTAACGATGATATGCGTCAACAATACTTAAATATGTATGTTCCTAAAATCTGGGATTTAGGTTTGACATTACCTGATCCAAATCTTCGTAAAAATGAAGAAACAGGTAAATGGGATTATACCGAGCCGGATTGGGATGAATTCAAAAGAGTAATCAATGGAGATGGTCCTTGTAATGCAGAAAGACTTGCTGTTAGAAGAAATGCAGAAGAACGCGGCCGTTGGGTACGTGAGGCTTTGAAAGCAAATCAGTCTGCTTATGTTGTTCCATTAGCTTAAACCTATAAAGACCAAACTTATGATTAACTCACTTGACCCCCGTATTACCAGGGCTCAGATAGAAGAGAACAATACCATTGCCCCTTTGGATACTTTAGACCAATGGGAAACCTATGAGGTATTTCATCAAAAACGTCGTGGCGACCAACATATACATGTAGGAATTGTACATGCTGCAAATCCTGAAATGGCCTTGATCTTCGGCAAAGAACAATATGGCAGAAGAGGTGTAAGTGTAAATATTTGGGTTGTAAAAACGAGCAATGTTTTCGCATCTGATTATGATGATTCAGACATTTTTGAAACAGTTCCTGAAAAGCAATACCGCGAAGCAGGGGGTTATAAAGTGATGGAGAAAATCAATAAATACAAAAAAGAAAAAGCACTTTAATCATCAATCAAAATTATGGAAGCAGTAAAAGAATTATTGTATAAAATGGCTGATGATTTATTGATCTTTGGTCATAGAAATAGCGAATGGACGGGCTTAGGTCCGATTTTGGAAGAGGATATTGCATTCTCATCCATGGCACAAGATAAAATTGGTCATGCACAAGCGATGTACCAGATTTTACATGAACTTGGTGAGCAAGATCCTGATACAATTGCATTCACAAGAGAAGCATCTAAATTTCACAATTGTCAGTTGGTTGAATTACCAAACGGAGAATACGATTTCAGTATGGTTCGTCATTTTTTATTCGACCATGCCGATCAACAAAGATTTGAAATGTTGGCTAACAGCAGTTTCGAACCTTTAGCAAAAGTTGCCAGAAAAATCAAAGGTGAAATTAAATACCACGTTTTTCATGGTGATACTTGGATTGTTAAATTAAGCAATGCAACAGAGGTAAGTAAAGCTCGCATGCAATCTGCTTTGAATGAATGTTGGAACTATGCTTTGGGTATTTTTGAGAAAGGGGATTTTGAAAAAGAATTAGCAGAATCAGGTGTATTTGAAGGTGAAGCTGCTTTACAAGCAAGATGGTTGGCTAAAATTACTCCGATTATAGAAAAGGCTGGATTAAGAATCCCTGCTGAATCAAGTTGGGAGCCTGTTTATGGTGGACGTAAAGCCTATCATTCAGATTATTTGGCACCACTTGTAGAAGAAATGAGTGAAGTATTTAGAGTAGATCCTTCGGCAGAATGGTAATTATTTTAAATAGCACCGCGGCTTAAGCTGGTGCAAATAAAAAAGAGGCTGTTTCATCATTTGAGACAGCCTCTTTTTGTTTTAATCTATTCCAAATTTCTTTTTATACTTTTCGTATAATTCAACTTGTTGGTTTCTTAGGTCAATTTCTTCTCCCATAATAAAAGCCTGAATTACATTGCTTGTTTTCATGTCTAGTAAATCGCCATCACTTATAACAAGACTTGCATCTTTTCCTTTTTCTAAAGTTCCAATTCTATTATCAATGCCAACAATTTTAGCGGCATTGTCTGTTACCAATTGTAAGGCTTGCTCTTTCGATAAACCATAAGCAGCGCAGGTTCCAGCATTAAAGATTACGTTGCGTGATTCCCAGCTTCCAGCCTGACTAATAGCAACCAATATTCCTTTTTCTACCAACTGAGTTGCGGTTTTGTACGGTTGATCAAAATCTTCAGATGCATGTGAAGGTAATCTGTGAACATTTCCTAAAATTACAGGAATCTTATGTTGGGCAATTAAATCACTAATTTTATACGCATCATCAGCACCCACTAAAACCATTTTGATTTGAGGATAATTTTCCTTGAAAAACTGTATGGCTGAAACCAATCCTTTTGAATGATTCACATGTACATATAAATTTGTTTTGCCCTCCATTACAGCTTTCATAGCTTTTAATCTTTGGTTCACCGGTTCAGGATTTTCAAGCTTTGCATATTGAGCTGCATCTTCAAAAAAGTGACGGATATTGTCTAATTCCTTTTGCTGATTTTCTTTGTCTTCAGCACGTCTAGCAACCCTTAAATCAGGATAGTTTAAATGAACACCATCATCCGCTTTTACAGCAGCATCTTCCCAGTTCCATGCTTTTGTATACACTAAGCTGCTGGTACCACTGATATTACCACCTTGAGGAACACATTGGGTAAAAAGAATACCATTAAAAGTAGCAGTTGGTAATATTTTTGAATCAGTATTGTAAGCAATTAATGCACGTACATTCGGATTCATATCACCGGTTTCATTAAAATCTCTTGTTGCTCTAACAGCATCAATTTCATTTAAACCCATGATATTGTTTAATGCTATGATTCCAGGATAAATGTGTTTTCCTGTAGCATCAATTGTTTTTGCATTTTTGATAAAACTTACTGGAGCTTCTCCAACTTCCATCACTTTACCTCGGTTTAAAACAATGGTCCCGCTTTGGATGAGTTTACCATTACCTAAATGAATAGTTCCTCCACTAATAACAATAGGAATTTCTTGTGCCTGCACATTCATTGCTAAACAGGTCCCTAAAATTCCGGCTAAAATTGATTTGATATATTTCATACTCGTTTTGTTTTTTTCTTTGTTGATGTATTCAGGTTTGCTAATCCTGTTAAACCTTTTCAGGTGATTACATTTTATATCTAGATCTTTATTTATGAATTACGATTGAATTGAATAGAATAATCCGGTTTAGTTTCTTTTTTTTTCAAATCTCCAAGCTCTCCAATTTCGCTGGTTTCAACCAATTGACTATAACGTTTGCCCCTATAGTTCCATTCACAAATCAGCCAGTATTGCAAAGAGAGATCCCCTGCACTGTCTCTTGTTAAATTGAGTTCATTTCTAAAGATAATTTCGTCTTTGGTAGCTTCCATAAAGGGTGTGAAGTCTTGAGCCTGTAATTTTATCCCAGACCCAAAAATCAAAAAGAAAAGAATATATGTGAACTTACTTTTCAAGTTTTAGTAATCTTCGCAGTGGTAAACTTCATCTTGTTCAGTTACATGAGCAACAGCTTTTTCGCCTTTGTTTTTCGCCTGAATCATCAATTGAATAATTCTGTTTCTTTCTTTTTTGATGTACTCTCTTAGTTCTTTGTCTTTCTCCAATGAGAAGTAACAAATGCCATCAACAAAGGTCATTTCAGGTTTGGCATAAATACTCAATGGATTGTCATTCCAAAGTACCAAGTCTGCATCTTTACCTGCTCTGATAGAACCGGTAAATTTATCGAGATGTAACATTTTTGCCGGATTTAATGTCACCATTTTCCATGCAGCTTCTTCGCTTAGTTTACCGTATTTCACCATTTTAGCAGCTTCCTGATTCAATCTTCTTCCCATTTCAGCATCATCACTGTTGATAGCTGTTGTGACGCCCATATTGTGAAGTATTGCACCATTATATGGAATGGCTTCAACCACTTCATATTTATATGCCCACCAATCAGCGAATGTGCTTGCACTTACACCATGCGCTTTCATTTTGTCTGCAACTTTATAACCTTCTAATATATGAGTAAAAGTATTCACCTTAAAGCCAAAACTATCTGCCACATGCATCAACATATTGATTTCACTTTGCACATAACTATGGCAACTGATGAAACGTTTTTTGTTTAGAATTTCAAGCAATGTTTCTAGTTCTAAATCCTTTCTTGTAATCAGGGGATTTAATTTCATTTTCTTTTCATATTCTCTGGCTCTGGTAAATGCATCTACATACACTTGTTCAACACCCATTCTTGTTTGTGGGTAACGACTTCCTGCGCTTCCCCAATTGCTTTGTTTTACGTTTTCACCCAAAGCAAATTTGATGAAACCATCCGCACCAGCAATTTTTAATTCTTCTGGCGATTTCCCCCATCTTAGTTTAATTATGGCACTCTGACCACCTACAGGATTACAGCTACCGTGAAGAAGTTGAACGCCAATTACTCCACCTGCTAATTGTCTGTATATATTTAAATCTTCTGAATTTAAAACATCACCAATTCTAACTTCTGCGGTAATAGCTTGCGTGCATTCATTCAAGCCTCTGTAAATAGCAAGATGTGAGTGTTCATCAATGATTCCATTTGTTAGATGTTTGCCTTTTGCATCTATTGTTTTTGCAGTTGGCGAGCTGAGGTTTTTTCCAACAGCAACAATTTTACCTGCTTTTATCCAAACATCTGCTTCACTTAAAACACCCTCTTTTTCATTGGTCCAAACACTGGCATTTTTAAAGATGATTTCTTCATCACTTGCTATTTTACTGCTTCCGTAATCAGTAAACGGATAAATGATTTCAGCTATATTTGGTTTAATTAAACTGTCTTTTTCTTCTTTGCTTGATTCTGTTTGAGTGCGATTTAAAGAGATGGTACTTTGTGTTCCATCAACATAAAAAACAAATCCATTAGCACTTAATGTTTGATTGATTTCAGTGAAGAATATTTTCGCTCTTGTTACAGAATCTTTTTTAGACTTGTCTTTCCAGCTTAAAGTATACATATCCAAAGAGAAATCTGCATCTACTTTTTGAGTGTCTTTGCCAATCAGTTTCCATTCCTGTTTACCTTTGTTTTCAAGAATGTTTAATTGAGTAAAGTGTTTATCTCCGGAAATTGTCCAGTTGCCATTGATATCTTTTTCATTCTTTTTATATAGAATTTCCTGGTTTCCAAAACTCCAGATTTCTTCAATTCTACCTTCTTCAGTAAATAGGTCTTTATCAGCAATACTAAAATGTGCCGGCATTCCTGCAGCTAATTTTCCACATACATTTGATGCTCCAATTAATCTCGCAGGAGTTTGTGTTAATGCTCTTAATGCTTCATTGGGTTTTATTCCATATTGAATTGCTTTTCTAAGATTTTTCAAAAATTCACCAGAGCTTTCACAACCTTTCATTGTGATACAAAATGTGATTCCTTCTTTTTGTAGGAAAGACAAATTCGCAGGAGCCAGTTCCCAATGTTTTAAGTCTCCAAGACTTACTAATTCTGCATCAAAAGGATCTTCAACTTCATATGGTTTAGGAAAGTTAACAGGAACAATTAATGGTCTTCCTATAGCTTTGATGTCTTTGATTCTTTGGTATTCATCTCCCGAACCTTTTATAATCCAATTGTTTTGGTTGAACTCTTTAGCAATTTTAGCAGCTCTTAGTATGGCAAGTTTGTTTTCAGCCTCAAAAACCAATGGTAAAGAAAGGTTTTTACGAAAAGCTTCCATGCTTAAATCTACTTCCTTGTTTTGTTTTGAATACCACATAACATCAAGGAAACTTTGTCTGATGAGAGCAATACATCCCATCATAGACCCAGGGTAATCCTGACTTGAACTACCTTTATTAAAGCTCCAAGCTTGTGCAGATTGTGGTTTGATAATTAATTCC
>JBIPMI010000238.1:0-4941 GCA_044369215.1 Bacteroidia bacterium
TTGATTTTATCAAATAACTATTTGAACTAAATACATCAAAGTTTAAGTAGTAAATCTCTGCTTAATGGTGATTTTCTGCTCATACCAAAGTCTTCGTTTGGGTTCTTTGAATTTTACATTTTCCCGTGGATAAATCCATGATTACCCCGGGATAAATCCACGGGGCAATTAAATTTCGTTGGCGACAAAAATACCCCGCGATAAATCGGATGAAACCCCGCGATAAATCGACTGAAACCCCGCGATAAATCGGCGGGGCTACAAAAATCGGTTGGCGACAATAATACATATAATCCAAATTTACCCTGGGATAAATCCATGGGGCAATTAAATTCCGTTGGCGACAAAAATTCAAATGACAATGAAAAATATTCATCCCAATAAATCGCCCTGACATCAATTGCCATGTTGGCTTTAGCCCATGGATATTGATGTGTTAAATTTCGTTGGCGACAAAATTCCAATCGACAATGCAAAACAATCATCCCAATAAATGTTTCTGACATCAATTGCCATGTTGGCTTTAGCCCATGGATATTGATGTTTTAATAAAAACAAAAAACCTGCCCCCTTTCGGAAGCAGGAATTATGGTATCAATCAAATTTACAACTGGTAAATTTCTAAGCTAATGCTTCAAGAATTTTGAATCTTTCTAATTCAAAACTTTGAGCTTTTTTGATGTCTTGCAAACCATATTCAACTTTGTTTAACATCATCCAGCAACGTGCTCTTTCTCTATAAGCTTCAGCATGTTCTTTGTTTAATTGAATGGTGATATCGAGGCTCTTTTTTGCTTCAGAAAACCTACCCATTTTTATTAAAACCAAGGCTTCCTGAAAATGAGAAGCCGACTCAAAAGGCAACATATCTAGGGCTTCTTTAACTGTTCTTAAAGCCAGTTCCTGTTCGCCTTTTAATAAGTATAATTCAGATAAATGAACAATAATATCAGATTTGGTATAGGCATCAGCTGCCATCTCCAATGATTGAAACAACAATCCTTCTGCCAAATCATAATCCAATCCCGATAAATAATAATCAGACATGGCTATCATACATGAAACTGAATTGGGATTTTTAAACAACAAATTGCTGAATAAATCGCCGGCCTTTTCATGCTCTCCTGTATGAAGAAAACAATATGCCCTGATTAATTGCGCTTCCAAATGGTTTGAATTGAATAACAAATAAGAATTACTTAAATGAAGAGCCGTTTCAAAGAAATTCCACTTCATAGCAGAATGTGCTTTGGCTAATAAATGACGTGGTTCAACCAGACTTTGTGTTACTTGCGAGATCGTTTGTGTGTGTGACATATTCTTTTCTGTTTAGTGATTTGATGATTCAAAATTGCAAGTCTTCCCCGCAATCTATTTGCGGGCTGAATCTATTGATTTCATTAGGTTAATTAGAATATCTTACTAATTTTGCGGCATGCCAAAGAATAAAAATGCATTAATGCGTTACAGAATCATTGATGCCTGTCTGAGAAACAAGTTCAAACGTTATCCAAATAAGTTCGATTTTATGCGGGCTTGCGAAAACTTAGGTGCGATTTCACTAAGAACTGTAGAGAAAGACATCTACGATATGATGTATGATGAGGAATTGGCTTATAATGCTCCAATTGTTTATTCAAGAGCAGAAAAAGGTTATTATTATGATGACCCCAATTATTCTATCAACCAGTTTCCTATTCAAGAATCAGATTTATCTGCATTGGAATTTGCATGTTCCATATTAAGACAATTTGGAAACATAGATCCGGCTCGGCAATTACTGGAATCAATAGACAAAATGGAAACCTTTATGCGGGCTTCTCATTCACTTGAATCTGATTCCTGGCAATTATATATACAAGCAGAAAAAAGTCTGGGTGAAGGTGGAATGGACTTTATGGGACCGATTTTAGATGCCATTCGCTCAAAAAATAAATGTTTCATCAAGTACCAGAGATTTAATAGTGAAGAAAAAAAATCATACATCTTCCACCCTTATGTTTTAAAACAATACAGAAATCGCTGGTATGTGATTGGTTATTTCGAAAACAGAAAAGCCAGCGGAACATTTGCTTTGGATAGAATTCAAAGTCTGGAACCTTTAAAAGAGAATTTTATTATTGATAAAAATTTCAGCTCCGAAAATTACTTCAAGTATTCTTTTGGAATCAGTGTTCAACAGAATCAAAAACCAGAAAAAATTAAACTGAGTTTTCATCCGAATGAGGCTCCGTTTATTAAAAGTCAGCCTTTACACCAAAGCCAGAAAATTGTACTTGAATCGGAAAAGGAGTTTATCATTGAATTAGAAGTATGGATAGGATTTGAATTGATAAACAGCATTTTGGGATTTGGAAAACAAGTGAAAATTCTTGAACCACTTTCACTTCAACAAGAAATCATAGAACATTACAAGAATGCCTTAAATTTGTACCCTTAATCAATTTCACAATGCATTCAAAAGCACAAAAACTAGAAGCTTTCTCAAGGTTATTGGATATCATGGACGAATTAAGAGAAAAATGTCCTTGGGATAAAAAACAAACTTTTGAATCATTGAGGCATCTTACCATAGAAGAAACCTATGAAATGAGTGATGCCATTATCCAGGGAAATTTGACTGAGTTAAAAAAAGAATTGGGTGATGTTTTGTTACATATTGTTTTTTATGCAAGAATTGCCAGCGAAGAAAAACATTTTGATATTGGCCATGTAATTCACTCTTTGTGCGATAAACTCATAGTACGACATCCGCATATTTATGGTGATGTGAAAGCCGAAACCGAAGAACAGGTGAAAGAAAACTGGGAACAGATTAAGTTAAAAGAGGGTAACAAATCGGTTTTAAGTGGCGTATCAAAAGGAACTCCATCCATAGTAAAAGCGCTTAGGATGCAGGAAAAGGCTGCTCAGATTGGTTTTGACTGGGAAACAGCAGAGCAAGTTTGGGCTAAAGTTGATGAAGAAATGTTGGAATTTAAACATGAATTACAAGAGCAAAATCAACAAAAAGCCCAGGAAGAATTTGGTGATTTACTATTTGCCATGGTGAATTTAGCCAGAAAAAATAACCTCAATCCGGATGATGCTTTGGAGTATACCAATCAGAAATTCCAAAAAAGATTCATGTATATTGAAGAAAAAGCCAAAGAAGCAGGAAAAAACCTAACAGAAATGAGTTTGGAAGAAATGGATGAAATCTGGAATCAGGCGAAGAAAAATTTACTCAATTAGATGCTATATATCAACAAGTTAAGAAACAAAAAAGTGATATTAAAAACAATTGAACCTATATCGTGTTTCAAAATTTGATATAAATAAAGCATATGGTTCATAAAGTTACAGATTTAGAATTCAACGACTTAATAAATAGTCATGAGAAAATAGTTGTGAAATATTTCGCAAACTGGTGTGGTTCATGCCGATTATTTGCACCAAAATTTACTAAATTATCAAACAAGGAAGAATATAGGGATATTCAATTTATTGAAGTAAATGCAGAAGAAAATCCGCTAGCCAGAAGATTTGCAGGTGTGAGTAACCTTCCTTATTTTGCTATCATTAATAATGGCGAATTGGTTAAAGGAGATACAACTGCTAAAGAAGAATCAGTAGAAAATATGCTGAAAGAATTAAT
The DNA here is from genome assembly GCA_044369215.1 of Bacteroidia bacterium. Classification (GTDB taxonomy): domain Bacteria; phylum Bacteroidota; class Bacteroidia; order UKL13-3; family UKL13-3; genus CAISCU01. The sequence goes on from JBIPMI010000238.1 coordinate 3,638, forward strand.
TGTAAAATCTACTGTTTAACAATTATTTATATAATGTGTAATTATTACACTAAGTATATTTTTAGTTTCATCAAGAACCAAGCTCAAATCATGCAGGTATCAATCATAAAGTTTTTAGCCGAAAATTACAGTTTAACAGAACTTAAAAATGCAGAAGATGCACTTTTAAACGAAAAAACGCCTGAAATTGAAATTACCGGTTACGATGAATGCGAAAAACTTACCCATGTTCTAGCAACAATTGAGATTTTAGAGTCGATGGAAGCAAATAAAACTGATTTACGTCAGTGCATCCGAGAATTTTCTCAAAGAGTCCGAAATAGTATTTCATAAATAACTTATTCATTTTCAAGAGCTTTAAAATTATTAATATTTTACTTTTGTCAAATGTTGATAAACTTCTCGTTTTTGGCAATAAAATATTGAGAAAAACGATGCATAAAAGCCCTAAAAATCTATTTTTGCGAGGTTTTTATAAAGCATATGTCTACACCAACAGATTATTTAGCAATTTTTATACAGTTTATAGTGGCGATGGGCTTCGTGGTAACCACCATGGTTGTCAGTCACTGGGCTGGTCCTAAACGTAAAACTGCCGACAAGTTAGCGGTTTTCGAATGTGGAATTGAATCAGAAGGAAATGCGCGCATGCCGTTTTCAATCCGATATTTTCTTACAGCTATCCTATTCGTATTATTCGATGTGGAGGTTGTATTTATGTATCCTTGGGCTGTGAACTTTAAGGCATTAGGAACAATTGGCTTCGTAGAAATGTTACTTTTTGTAGGAACTCTATTATTGGGTTTTGTTTATATCATGAAAAAAGGCGCCCTTCAATGGGAAAAATAATTTAAACCATGTCTATTCAATTAGCAGATGCACCTCCCGGCTTACAGGGAGCAGGATTTTTCGCCACATCAATAGATAAGGCGGTTGGATTAGCCAGAGCAAATTCAATCTGGCCTTTGCCATTTGCAACTTCTTGTTGCGGTATCGAGTTCATGGCTACCATGGCATCGAACTACGATATGGCCCGTTTTGGCGCTGAAAGGTTAAGTTTTTCTCCACGTCAGGCCGACCTTTTGATGGTAATGGGCACAATTGCAAAAAAGATGGGGCCTGTTGTTCGTCAGGTTTACCTGCAAATGGCTGAACCACGCTGGGTAATTGCTGTTGGTGCTTGTGCTTCTAGTGGAGGTATTTTTGATACTTACTCTGTTTTACAAGGTATTGATAAAGTAGTTCCGGTTGATGTATACGTTCCAGGTTGCCCTCCACGTCCGGAACAAATCATTGATGGTATT
>JBIPMI010000237.1:0-4941 GCA_044369215.1 Bacteroidia bacterium
AATGATATTGAACAAGCCTGCAAAGTCATTTGATTGACTTAATTTTCTTGAAAAATTAAACAATCCTGCTACTCTTAATTTACCTTTGTATTCCTCGCTTACATTAAATAAACCGGCAAATTCAGGTCCTTTAGTATGTATTTTGTTCAAATTAAACATTCCAGCAAATTGAGAATCTTCAGTTTGTTTTAAATTGATATTATTAATCCCAGCAAATTGCATTCCTTTAACTGAATCAAAGTTCAAATTAATTATACCTGCAAATTGTAAACCATTAGTTATACCTCTGTTTGTATTGTTTATTCCTGCAATCTGAATACCATTTACATGGCCATTAACCAAATTGCTAATTCCACTAATTTGAAGTCCTTTTACATTCCCATTTACTAAGTTTAATACCGAACCAATTTCTAATTCATTAACACCTTTTGAAACACCTCCAATAATATTGAATGAAAAATCATTTACCACATTTGCAGAAAGTGCTCCATTGGTGCCGATAAAGGGTAAAAAGCTAACCTGACTTTTTCTAAATAATGTATCTTTAATATTGATAGAATGAATCAATGATTTTGTTTCTAACCAAATTTCTTTTCCAAGCTGTTTTACTTCAAGTAAAGCTCTATTTAATTTGGCTGAATCAGAATTGTACAATAAAGAATCTGTTGGCTTAATACTCAGATTTTGTATATCATCTAAGTTGTTTAGTTTTATTAGCGTGTCTTGGTATGATTCCTTGTTTACTGTGATTTCTGGTGTTTTGTTTCCCGGTATTTCAATCTCATAATAGCCGTAATCATTACTTGTTGTTGATGCTAGTGTTTGTTTGTCGTAAACTGAAGCTCTTGCAATTTTTCTTCCATTTTGTGAATCACTTACATAGCCTTTAATAATTACCTTATCAGCCTTAGCTTCTTTGGCTTTTTGTAAAATGATATAGTTTCCTTTTTGTTTAAAATCGATTTCCTTTTTAAAAATTAGCAATAAACATTCTCTTATTGTTTTATTTTTAACTTGAATTGAAATTTCTTTAGATGAGTTTATCAAGTTTGAAGGGTATGAAAAATGAAATCCACCTGCTTGTTCTAATTTTTCAAGGACTATTGCAGTTTTTTCATTTGTGAGATTTAAGCTTACTTCTTTTTCAAGAAATGGTTTGATGCTTTGGGCGCGAATTATTCCGGAGCATATGATTAATATGCAGATAATTAAATTTTTTGTTTTCATTTTTACTAAGGTTGATTACATCCAATTCCACTAAGAATAATCTGAGTGTTGTTCTTTTTCATATCTAAATGAAGGGTTTCGCAAATAACTTGTAATACGATGTCCGGATTTTCATCGGTAAAACTGGCAGTTATTTCGCAAGATTGGATTTGTTTGGTACTAATTATAATATTGGTTCCATACATTGAATTGATGTCTTCAATGGCATCTATCAATGGAGTTCTGTTGAATTTTAAAATTTTCGATGCATAAAGAGGTCGTATTTTATGATTGATTTTTAGTTTATCTATTTTACCTGTTTCTGCATTATAAATTGCTTTTTCACCAGCAATTAGCTCCATTTTTGTTTTGTTTTGTTCTAATAAAACTATTCCTTCTTCCACACTTACAGTTACCTCATTAAGTTTTTCATTTTCACTTACTAAAAATGATGTTCCAATGTCTGTTATAGTTAAGTCATCAACTTCTACAATAAAAGGTTTGTTCTCGTCATGAACTACTTCAAAGAAGGCCTCACCTTTTAACTTGATAGTTCTGTTTTCTTTCTTAGAGAAGTCATATTCAATACTTGAAGCTTCATTTAAACTAATTTGGCTTCCATCGGGTAGTTTTTCTTTTTTCGTTTCATTTTGTGTTGAAATAGCAATTTTATTTTGGCTTTGTTTGATTTTAACCAACAATAAACTTCCAATACCAACAATGATTAAAGTCGCAGCAATGGTTCTGATGAAAGGATTTAATTGGAATCTTTTAGTATGATTTTTTGAGATTCTGCTCTTCATTTTCATCCAAGCTTCTTCAGAATTAAATTCAGGGATTTCCTTGAATTTATTAAGTGCAATTTTACTTTTTTCAAATTCACTTTTTAAGGCGGCATCAGATTCTAATAGTTTGTTGAATTGGTTAATTTCTTGCAAACTAGCTTCACCACAAATTACTTTCGCAATTAATATGTCTTGTTCTTCTTTGTTCATTATTAATTGATTAGTAGTAAGAGTATAATCAGCTCTAAATAGTCCTTAAGCTTTTCTCTAAGTTCTTTTAAGGCTCTGCCCATGTGTTTTTCAACTGTTTTAACAGAGATTCCTAATTGTTCAGCAATTTCTGAGTATTTTAAGTTTTCAAATCGGCTCATACCAAAAACCAATCTACATTGGTCAGGAAGTGCTTCAATACTTTCCTTAATTAAGGTATCCAGTTCTTTGCTTAAAATTCTTTCTGCAGAAAGATTGGATGAACTTAAATGTTCACCCGAATAACTCGCTTCATGCTTCATTTTTACTTGAGCATGTTCAATCCTATTGAGGCTTGTATTTCTTACAGCGCCAAATAAATAGGAGCGGAGGGAGGAGCTGAGTTGCATAACTTCACGCTTCGCCCAAAGGTTAAAAAAAACTTGTTGTACCATTTCTTCTGCTTCATCTTTATCTCCAACAAAACTGAATGCAAAACGGCATAGCTCTTGGTAGTGGAGTTTGAAGAAATGCTCAAACGCCGGCTCGCTGCCATTTTTTATATCAGTCCAGGAGTAAGAATCAGAATGAATGATCATGGTTGAATCCGGCAAACATAAACAATCATTTTATTCTTATTGAGTTAAGACAGGCATGATTATGTTTACCCCCAGTTTCAAATAAATTATTTTTGGGAGAGCAAAAAAAATCCCCATCTAACTAGTAGACAGGGATTTTTTTAGATTGAGAATTATTTTAGCTACTTAATGCAGCAGCTCCACCAACGATTTCAGAGATTTCTTTGGTAATAGCAGCCTGACGAGCTCTATTGTATTCTAATTTTAAGCCTTTAATGATATCTCCAGCGTTTTCAGTTGCTTTATCCATAGCAACCATTCGTGCACCATGCTCAGACGCTTGAGAATCTAATAACGCTTTATATAATTGAGTTTTAAGGATTCTTGGAATTAATTCTTCCAATATTTCTTCCTTAGAAGGTTCAAAAATATAATCATTTTTAGATTGAACTGCACCTGTACCAGCTTGTTTAACAATTGGTAAAAATGGTTCAGCAGTTAAAATCTGAGTAGCAGCATTTTTGAATTGGTTGTAAATAATTTCAACCTTATCAAATTTTCCTGTTTTGAATTGTTGTAGGATATATTCACCGATTGCAAAGCTATTTTCTGCGTTTAATTGCAAGAAAATATCTTTAAAATCAGTAATCATTTGATAACCTTGTTTACCGTAGAATTCAAAAGCTTTTTTTCCTATAGGAAGGATAGTGATATTTTTACCAGCATATTGCTCTTTTATTAAAGCATTAGCTTGTTTGATAACGTTTGCGTTGAATGAACCACACAAACCTCTATCTGAAGTAATAACTACTAATAAAGTATTTTTTACTTCTTTTTGGTTGAAATATACTTTTAATGAATCGACATCAATGGAATCGCTCAGATTAGACAAAATGCCATTCAGTTTTTGAGAATAAGGTCTCATTTGAATGATAGCATTTTGAGCTCTTCTCAACTTTGTAGCAGAAACCAGCTTCATAGCTTTGGTTATCTGTTGAGTTGAGTTAACAGATGCGATTCTGATGCGGACTTCTTTTAAGTTAGCCAAGGTTTCTTAGAATTAAGCGTTATACTTTGCTGAAAGTTCTTTTCCAACACTTTCGATTACTTTGGTAATATCATCATTGAAATTACCTTTTTTCAATTCATTCAAAGTGTCTTTGTGTTTGCTTTCCATGTATTGGTGGAATTCAGATTCGAACTCACGTACTTTATTTAAAGGTACGTTTGATAATAAACCTTTAGTTCCTAAATAGATGATAGCAATTTGTTGTTCTACACGTAAAGGAGCAAACTGACCTTGTTTCAAAATTTCTACGTTACGCGCACCTTTTGAAAGTACAGCTTTAGTAGCAGGATCTAAGTCAGAACCAAATTTTGAGAAAGCTTCTAATTCACGGTATTGAGCTTGGTCTAATTTCAAAGTACCAGCAACTTTTTTCATCGATTTGATTTGAGCGTTACCACCCACACGAGATACCGAAATACCTACGTTAATCGCCGGACGAATACCTGAGTTAAACAAGTTTGCTTCTAAGAAAATTTGACCATCAGTAATTGAGATTACATTGGTCGGAATATAAGCAGAAACGTCACCAGCTTGTGTTTCGATAATTGGAAGAGCTGTTAATGAACCACCACCTTTAACCAAGTGTTTGATTGAATCAGGAAGGTCATTCATATCTTTTGCAATCGCATCAGTAGAGTTGATTTTAGCAGCTCTTTCTAATAAACGACTATGCAAATAGAATACGTCACCAGGATAAGCCTCACGGCCCGGAGGACGACGTAATAACAATGAAACTTCACGATAAGCAACCGCTTGTTTTGATAAATCATCATAGATTACCAAAGCAGGGCGACCTGTATCACGGAAGAATTCACCGATTGCAGCACCAGCCATAGGAGCAAAGAATTGCATAGGAGCCGGATCTGAAGATGTTGCAGCTACGATGATTGTGTAAGGCATAGCACCACGCTCTTCAAGAGTTTTTACAACCTGAGCAATGGTAGATGCTTTTTGTCCACAAGCAACATAAATACAATATACAGGTTGACCTGCTTCGTAGAATTCTTTTTGGTTGATGATAGTATCGATACATACAGCAGTTTTACCTGTCTGACGGTCACCAATAACTAATTCACGTTGACCACGACCAACCGGAATCATTGCATCGATAGCT
>JBIPMI010000239.1:0-4931 GCA_044369215.1 Bacteroidia bacterium
TTATTCTCAAAAAGTTTTTGGAATTAAATTGCTCTATTCAATGAAATTAATGACCCCGAAGGTGGTCACATGTTTATAGAAAAATGCTGTAAACCAAATTCCCCAAACTCTTCCAACGCGGACCAAAGGTCCGCGTTGGAAGAGTTTGGGGGTCGTGTTTCTTCATGTTTTGTTTTCTACAATCATGTCATCCCTTCAGGATTTTTAAGAGCATGCTAAAAGAAACAAGACTCCAACAATAATAGATTTTTTGTGGTTTAGTTTGATTTTAACAAGTAATAATCAGGTGTAAAGTTTCGCTAAATTTCTTTTTAGATAAAGATGCGGATAATCGTATTCATTTTTAATGAAGCATGATTCATGATATCGGTATTGAAGTTTATTAAAGTTATAATACTTTTAAATTTTGTTATAAAATTCCGTTGAATTTGCACATTTTTTCTTCCTAGCTTATTCAATTATTTTAAGTCATGGTCTTGTAAGAATTCAGTATTTACAAGTCTTTTAGCTAGTTTTTGAGGCTTACAATTTTTTGACAATTATTGATTAACCTCAATAAATTTAAATTTTGCCGCTATTACTTTTTATCAATTTAACATTAGCTTAACATTGATAAAAATTAACGAATATGAAAAGCTTAAGATTAATCCTTCTATTAGCAATCCAAATGGTATGGGGTTCAAGTTTTATAAAAGCTCAGCAATGGGGTGATTATATATTATATAGCACTCAAAATTCAACAACTACAACCTTGCTTGATACAAATAGAACAGTTTATAAAACATGGTCTCATGTTGGTTATAAAACCGGATATTCATCCTATTTAGCTCCGGGTGGTTATTTGTATAAAACCATTTCTAAGTCAGGTGTTTCATTTACCGGTGGGCCAATTTGTGGTCAAATTATTAAAATGGACTGGGCTGGAAATATTGTTTGGAACTATACATATTCTACAACAGATTATTGTTCTCATCACGATTTTCATGTAATGCCAAATGGTAATGTTTTGTTGATTGCTTATGAAAGACATACCGCTGCAGAAGTTGCTGCTTTGGGTGGCTCATTTAATGGTGAAGTTTGGTCGGAACATGTTGCTGAAATCAAACAAACCGGTGCAACTACAGGTGAAGTTGTTTGGAAATGGAGAGTTTGGGACCATATGCTACAAACAACAGATGCTAGTAAACCAAATTATTATGCTGCTGCTTTAGATCATCCTGAATTATTAAATATAAACTATAAGTCGAAGAAAGATTGGCTCCATATGAATGGAATTGATTACAATCCTATAACTGATCAGATTGCTGTGAGCTCGCATAATTTAAATGAATGGTATATCATCGACCATAGCACAAGCACTGAAGAAGCTGCAAGTCATACTGGTGGTTTCTCCGGTAAAGGAGGTGATATTCTATTTCGCTGGGGAAATCCTGCTGCATATGATGCAACTGGTACTGCAATTTTAAATGTTACTCATGACGCTCATTGGATTCCAGAAGGTGTTCCTAATGCAGGTCGTTTAGTTGGATTTAACAATAAGGGCGCTTCTGCAACGAAATCATCTGTTGATCAAATTATCTTACCTCAAAACGGATACAATTTTGATAGAATAGCTGGGCAGGCTTTTGCACCTTCAACTTATACTGAAAGACATGCATCAACAGGTTATACAAACAATATGGGTAATTCACAACAATTGCCAAATGGAAACATGTTAGTTTGTTTGGCTTTGTCGGGCGTGGTTTATGAAATCAATTCTGCCGGTACTACTTTATGGTCTAAAACAATGGGTGGTTCAGTGTCACAATCTTTCAAGTATGAAAAGTGTTATGTTGAAAATCAAGCTCCATCTCAACCTACTATTAGCAAAGATGCTACAACATTAACTGCATCTTCTGCTTCGGCTTATCAATGGTATAAAAATGGAGTTTTAATTGAAGGTGCTAATCAGCAAACTTATACTCCAAATGAAGAAGCAATTTACGTGGTAAGAATTAAAGATACAGCAGCATGTTTTAATGTTTATTCTGCTTCCTACAAATATTCAAATACATCAACCGGTATGAATGATGATTTAAAATTGAATGAACTAAAAGTATTTCCTAATCCTTCAACCGGTTTTTTTAATTTGGAGTTAGATGGAATCACAGATTTTAATACAATGGTATTTTCAATGAACGGTGATTTGGTATTTGAAGGTGAAAATATCAAGGAAATAGATTTATCTTCTCTAGCTAATGGTGTTTATTTTTTACATGTTTGCTCGGCAAATAGGGTTTCCGTTACAAAAAAATTAGTCATAAGTAAATAGTTCAACCATGAAAAATTCAATCAGAGTTTCAATTGTTTTTTGTTTCATTCTTTTAGGTTTGAATACACTTAGCGCTAAAAAAGTTAAACTAAGTGTTAACATGACCGGACAAACTATAAATCCCAACGGATTGCATGTTTCCGGTGATTTTCAAACACTGGCAGGATATGATGGTGGTGACTGGAATTCGGCTACTACTGCTTTAACAGTTGAGCCTAACAATCCTAAAATATTTAGTGTAATTGTTGATATACCTGCAGCAAGAAAATATGAATTCAAATTCGTTAATGGTGATTTATTTTATGAAGTAGAATTCGTTCCTGAAGAGTCAAGAGTTGGTTATGACTTTAATGACAACAGATGGTTTTATTTAGACTCATTAGCAAACGATACCACTTTAATTGGACCATTGATTTTCGCAGGAAATGCGCCTCAAGGCAAAAAATTAGTTAGATTAAAAGTAGACTTAAAAGGACAAAGTACCATTAACTCAAACGGAATTCATGTTGCTGGAACCTTTAATAATTTTAGTTATACATCTGCTTACATGTATAAATTTATAAACGAGATTTATGAATACCAGGCTTATGCTGATAGTGGAGCAACGATTGATTATATTTTTGTTAATGGAAATACTGAAGCAAACGCTGAGGTAATTCCTACATCATGCGCTGTGAACGGCAGAAGACAAGTTGTTTTATTATCTGATTTGGTTTTAGATTCAATTTGTTTTTCGAATTGTGGATTTTGCACTATGACTGGTTTAAGTAAACTTGAAAGCTTGAATAATTTTACGATTTATCCAAACCCGGCTTTAGAAGAAATTACAATAAATGGTTTAGGTGATGTAAAGGAATTTCAAGTTAGTATCTATGATTCAAATGGAAAATTAATGCTTGATAAAAGTATTTTAAATAATCAAAGTATTAATCTGAATGGAGTTCTTTTCAGTCAGGGTATTTATGTAGTTAAAATTAGAAGCGGAAATCAAGTTTCAACAAAAAAACTAATGCTTTATTAAACTTTGAAAAGAAGTATATACATATTGTCTTTCATAGTAGGACTTACTCTTTCGTTTTCTGCAAGAGCACAATCCTGGTATAACGCAGATTCAATTCAAAAAATTGAATTGTTTTTAAGTGCTCCAAATTGGGATTTTCAATTAGATACAGCCAAATTAGGTAGCGGAAATTATTTAATGGGTTCAGTAAAATTAAATGGAATTTTGTTTGATAGTGTTGGGGTTAAATACAAAGGGAACAGCTCATTTGATTCAATCAATATTAAAAATCCTTTTCATATTGAACTCAATACTTTTAAAGAACAAAATCATGAAGGTTATACAGATATCAAATTAAGTAATGGTTATGGTGATCCATCATTAATCAGAGAGGTTTTATCCTATAAAATCTTAAACAATTACATGAAATCTCCAAAATCGGCTTTTGCTAAAGTTTATGTTAATGGAGTTTATATTGGATTATATTCTAGTGCAGAAAGCATCAATGTTAAATTTTGTGAAAGGAATTTTTCCGCTTCTGAAAGTACTTTCATTAAAGGAAATCCCGCTATTAATCCGGGTCCGGCTGTTAAAAGCAATTTAAAATACTTAGGCGATGATACTACAGCCTATTACAATTATTATGAAATGAAATCATTGTCGGGCTGGACAGATTTAAAGGACTTGTGTAATACAATTACAAACAAATCGGAGAGTCTTGAGAAGGTTTTGGATATAGATAAGGTTTTATGGATGTTAGCTTATAATAGTCTATTTGTTAATCTTGATTCTTATTCAGGAGTTTTTGCTCAAAACTACTATTTATACAAAGATTTAAATGGAGTATTTAATACGATTGTATGGGATGTAAATATGAATTTTGGTGCTTTCCCTTTTGCCGGTTCACCTAATAATGGGATGGGAAGTTTATCTGTTACAAACATGCAGCAACTAAGTCCAATTTATCACTCATCACATTCCGATTGGCCTTTGATGCAAACTGTTTTGTCGAATCCTAAATGGAAGAAAAAATATGTAGCACATCTAAGAACAATGTTGGCAGAATCTGTTGAATCTGGACTTTATAGCCAGTTAGCAGATCAATATCAAACTTTAATCAGAGAAGCAAGTATAGCAGATAGTAATAAGTTTTTCAGCAATACTCAGTTCGATGGTGCATTAACAACCAACTATACTTTTGGCTCATACCAAGTTCCGGGAATAAAAACATTGATGCAAGCAAGAGCGGTTTATTTGAAATCAACAACTGAATTAAAAACAACGGCACCTTCAATTTCTAAAATTGAATTTAGTAATTCCCAACCAATAGTTAATTCTCTTGTTGTTTTAAATGTTACTGTAAGCAATGCTAGTAATGTTTACTTCTCTTTCAGAAATACATCTAATGATTTATTTACGGAAATAGAACTTTTTGATGATGGAAAGCACAATGATGCTCAGGCTTCGGATGGAATTTTTGGTCAATCATTTATAGTAACTTCATTAAGTACACAATATTTTATTTATGCTGAAAATACAGAGGCAGGAGTTTTTTCACCGGCAAGAGCTCAGCATGATTTTTATTATTTAGGTATTCAACCAACAATTCTGCAAAATGCG
>JBIPMI010000240.1:0-4906 GCA_044369215.1 Bacteroidia bacterium
CATCCCATAATATATTCACCTCATTTGTACCCTGGCCTGTAAGGATGTTTCCTCCTTTTATTTCCCAGATAAATACTTTATCAGCATTACTTAATGTAGTATAAAGTCCTTCTGTATTTAAACATGCTGAAGCTGGCCCGCTAATTCCGGGAGCGGTATTTAGATTTTTCAATACGGGATATCCAACTGTAGTGGTACTGCATCCTGCAATTGAATCTATTTCTTCCAGTGTAACACTTCCGATACCTGTTCCTGTCCAGAATACAGTTAATCCATTTGAACCCTGACCTGCCAATATACTTCCACCAACAACAGTCCATTTATAATTATGACGAGGAACAAATGTTGTTAAATATACTGAACTTGAATTGCTACAAACAGTTGCAGGACCAGAAATTACAGGAACTGGTTTTGCAGAAATGACAATATCTATTGGAGCTGAATTTACTTTACATCCTGTTGTACTTACCGAATCCAATAATATAATACTACCGTTTCCGGGTGTGGTCCAATTTACTGAGATATTTGCGGTGTTTTGACCGGATAAAATACTTCCATTACTTACATTCCACTTGTAAAAATGATTTGTTTCAGGTAAGATGCTGTAAACTTCTGTTGACCCTTCACACAAAGTATCATTCCCTGTAATTTTTGGAATATTTATTTTGTTTAAATTGATGTTTAGAAGATCAGAATTTATTGCACATGCTGAGGTATTGTTAGAATCTCTAACGGTAATAGCACCGCTTGAAGAGCCTCCATTCCAGTGTATGGTTACAAGTGTATCACCTTTGTTACTAAAGAAACTACCGCCACTGATTGCCCATTTGAAAGTATGACCCGGTTTGTTTGTTATTGAATATGTGCCATATTCATTTTCACATAAGTTTGTTGGACCTGATATGATTGGTTTAATAACAGGACTTATTGCAACATTAAATACTGGCGAAAATGCTTTACAAGCGCTGCTTACAACTGAATCAAGCACTCTAAGTGTTCCATTTGAAGTTGTATTGTTCCATCTAACAGTTAAAATAGCTGTTCCTTGTCCGTTTACAATTGTACCTCCGGTTATTTCCCATTTATATACCCTTGAATTATTGAATTCAATTGTGTAATTCACTTCATCTAAACCACAAACAGATGTTCTTCCAACAATAATTGGGTTAGGTGTTTTATTGATTTGTACTAAATATGGAGTAGTAGATTGTTTGCATCCAGTAGCAATAATTGAGTCCATAACAACAACACTTCCATTTTTTGGTCCAGCACTTGTTGTGTCCCATTTAATACTCAAGTTTCCTGTACCTTGTCCGCTTATTATTTCACCGCCAGTAACTGTCCATTTGTAATAATGTCCGCTTGTTACTGCAGTTGAATAATTAGTGATTGATTCAGAGCAAACCATTTGGTCTCCAGTTAAAATTGGGTCTGGAGAGCCATTAATTGTAACTTGAAAAGTATTAGATGTACCATTACAACCAGTGGTTATTAATGAATCTTTTACGCTTAGAGTTCCTAAACCAGTATTGTTCCATAATACCGCAATAGATGAATTTCCTTGTCCAGAAATAATTGTTCCATTGGTAATCGACCATGTGTAAGTTTTATTTGCATCAAAAGGAACACTATAAAATCCAGCAACATTTTTACAAACAGGATTTGTTCCAGTTATACTAAGAGCTGTATATGGATTGATATATACGGTGTCTAAATTACTAGTTGCAGCACATCCTGTAAGTTTAACCGAATCTTTTACTTGAATCAATCCTTTTCCTAAAGTTCCCCAAGTAACACGAATACTATCAGTTCCCTGTCCTGAAATAATGGTACCTCCTGAAATAGTCCAAGTATATCTTGAAACACTTGTATCACCAGAAACGGTATAGGTAGCAAAACTATTAGCACAGGTGGTTCTTGGTCCGTTAATTAGTGGAGTATTGTTAATTAGAACGTAAAGATTTTTAGTTAATGAACTTACACAACCATCAGTATTTTGAATATCTAATTTTACTGTTTGAATGCCGGCACTATTAAAGCTTTTGCTGGCAATTGAATCTGTACTTTGGAACAAATCGCTATAGGTCCAAATTCTCTGTAAAACCGGAGTTATTTGTTTTGTAGTATCGGTAAAGGTAAATGAGTTTCCATTGAAACATTGTGTTGAATCATTCACTGTAAATCCAACTTTTGGAAGCGCTTTTATGGTAACTGTTAATGGGATAGAATTTGCTGCACAACCTGTAACAGTATTAGAGTCTCTTAAGATTACTGTTCCAATAGGAGAACTTCCCCAGTTTACAATTAACTCTTCATTATTTGTTCCAGAAATACTCGCAATGTTTCCTCCAATTACCGACCAAGAATGAACTATATTGGTATTTGTTACTGCGAAATAAGAACCTGATGTAGTTGCACAAACTGGATTGGTTGCATTGACAATATTTGAAATTGGATTAAACAATACTTCAACAAAAAATTCTTTTGAAGTGCCACATCCTCCTGCTTTTTCTAAGATTAATGTTACTTTATAAACTCCAGGCATGCTATAAGTTTTAGTCGCGATTGAGTCTATTGAAATAGTTCCATCACCAAAATCCCAACGACGAAATAAGGTTTCTCCTGGGTTGTTTGAAATATCAACAAACCTAAAACTATTGGCGGTAATACATTGAATGGTATCTCCTTTTAAAACATCAATATTTAAGTTCAAATTATTGGTGATATTTATATTTACAGTTCCAGCTCCACAAGCTCCTAAATTGCTATCGGCATATCTTCTAACAGTTACACTTACCGATGTATCTTTGGTAGTTGTAATATTAATACTAGGACTAGTTTCACCTGTAGACCAATCATAAAAGAAATTTTGTTCTTCAATTTCTAGAATGCCATAAATACCGTTAAAGCAAGGATTGATTGATGAAGTGTCTTTGTCATCAAAACTTTTCCATTTTCCTGATGATGAACAATTGTTACCAAACATAAAAACGTTATCGTTTGGACTTAATTTTGGTTCATTTAAATCCCAATTGCTATATAATAAAGTATCACAATTCATCCAATTATGATAACCACCACTATTTCTAAATAAACCTAACCAAGAATTTTCACTAATGATATTCTCTATGAAGTTTTGTTCATTGATATCATTAATACATGCTAAATGACCTCCATTTATTAAAGCATTAAGAGCAGCATCAGTCCAATCGCTGCTAGTTGTTGATTGGTAATAATGATGACCTTGGTAAGAACCTAAATAATTATAACCAGAAATTGTTTGTCCAGCAACATAATTGGTTTGTGCAGGACCTCCAAATGGGTTACAATAGGTTTCTCTAAAAGGAACAAGTTCAATATTTTCACCAGGACAAATATTGGTATCATTAACTTCAAATGTAAATCCAGCTTTTTCGTGGAAAATACTATCAACTCCAAAACATGTTCCTAGTGCAATTTCAACTGCCCCATAATGCCATCCTGGATTATATAACTCAGCTTGTTGAGTATTAACACCTGTGCTCCATACATAAGAATTAAATCCATTTGGCAGTATCGCTGTGCTTGAATAAGCCTTGCAATTATAAATAGTATCTTCTAAGAATAAATCCATTGGTCTTTGACCTGTATATGTGCTAACTTTTACCGTATCAATACAAAAATCATTACCAACTGGAACTTTTAACCAATAGAAGTTATCACCTAAAGCAGGAGTAACAGTAATGTTTTGTGCGCTGTCACCATTTGACCAAATTAGTTTTGATGCTTTTCTTAATTCTATTTGGATATTATCTACCGACCAGCTTTCATCACAAATGGTTTGATTTCCCGGTAAGTCGTTTAAACCTCCAACCCATGATAAATCAAGTTTACCACTGGTATGAGCAAAAGTTTTTGTTATTGTATACCTGGTTGTTTTTGAAGTATTGGTACAACGTCTTGATAAGTTATTTTTCGAAGCATCATTTTCTGCAGGATATAAACCCGGTATTCCTAAGTTTGAATAGGTTTGCTGACAACTTGGAGTATTTGAGAAACTTGCATCCATTTGAATCTTACTTCCCCCATAAAATTTTAATTTATCTTTTCCTCCTGATGAACATTCTCCTTCCCAGGTATCGTGTATATATAAGTCAAAAGTTACTCGTACCGAATCGTGTTTTGGCAAGGATGTTGCTAAATAAACTAATGAATCATTGTAAAATGGACCTAAAACATTTGTTGAATTAAAGTTGAATGAAATTTGTTGATTCCATCCTGAAAATGGAGACGTTTCAAAACTTTGTGAATATTGGCTTTGATAAGCCAATGGAGCAACTGGACCTCTCAAAGTTACTTTTGAGCCAAAACAAACAGTAGTATCTTCATTTTTTATTGTTGTATTGGCTACACTTATATAAACACTATCAAATCCCGAACAATTTCCAGGTGCAATTGCCGATAAATAATACCAACCCGGATTGCTTGAACTATTAACTATTAAAGATGAATTATTACTTCCTGTGCTCCAAGAATAACTGCTTAAGCCAGTCATTACGTTTAATAAAATTTCATCAGCATCGCATACTTTTACACTATCTAAACCGATTAAATCGCTTAAATCCCAAATATTCACATTCACCTCATCTGTACAAGTTTTTCCAAATTGTTGAACAAACAACATAATTGATTGTGATGTATTTGGTGATATGGTAATGGTCGGAATGGTATCTCCAGTGCTCCAAGTATATCCTATATTACTTTCTTCATCAAATTCAACTAAGCCAAAAATGCTTTGAAAACAGGGGTCAGGATTGTTTAAATTATTGTTTACAATGTTTTCCCATTTATAGCCATCAGAACAAGAACTTCCTCTCATAAATACATAGTTTTCACCACTAGTTGTTGATGGAGATGCTGCAATAGT
>JBIPMI010000241.1:0-4880 GCA_044369215.1 Bacteroidia bacterium
GTATGCTGAGAAAATGAAATTGGAAGATTTGATTATAGCGGCAGGTGGATTAAAAGAAAATGCTGCAATACAAAGAATTGAAGTTTCAAGAAGAATTAAAGACGCCGATAGAATGTCGGAAGGAGCCGCCATTTCAATGATTAAATCATTTGAAGTAAATCAGGATTTAAAAGACAGAAGTAATTTTGAATTAGAAGCTTTCGATATTGTTACTATTTTTAAAGCTCCAGGTTTCCTTGAACAGAAAAAAGTAATTTTAGATGGTGAGGTAATGTACCCGGGTGTTTATGTACTTCAAAAAAATGATGAAAAAATTTCTGATATCATCAAAAGAGCAGGTGGTTTAACAATTAATAGTTTTCCTGAAGGTGCAATTTTGATTAGAGCTAAGGATAATTCAATTACTGGAAATGTAATTAAAGAAAATAAACTGAATGCCTTACGAAAACAAAGTAAGGATACCTTACAAATCGATGAATTAATTGAATCAGAAAGTAATAGAACCACTGATATTGTGGGTATTGATTTACAAAAAATTATTAAAAAACCAGGATCTAAATTCGACCTTTTATTAAGAGATTCGGATGTAGTTAGGATTCCTATTGTTCGTCAAACAATTTTAGTTTCAGGTCAAGTTTTGTACCCTGTTCGACTTCGTCATGAAAACGGAAAAAGTTTTCGTTCATATATTTCTCAAGCAGGTGGATTTTCATCTAAAGCATTGAAAAGAAGGTCTTATATTATCTATTCTAATGGAACAGCTAAAGCAACAAAGAACTTTTTGTTTTTTAAGTTATATCCAAAAGTAAAACCGGGTTGTGAATTAGTAGTTCCTGTTAAAGAAGATAAAAAAGGTCTTTCAACAATTGAGGTAGTTACTTTAACAACTTCATTAACTAGTATGTTAGTAATTCTAAGTACTTTTATCAAATTATAGAAATGGAAAATGGGATTCAGCTGGAAGCCTTAAAAAGTTTCTTAAACAATTATTTGAATTACATCAAAAGATATTTATATATTTTCCTTTTTGCAGGTGTTTTGGGCTTGTCTTTAGGTGTATATTATGCCTATCAATATAGGCCCTATTATGTAGCAAATCTTAGCTTTATACTAAATGATTCAAAGTCATCAGGTGGAAGCACATTAAGTGCATTGGCCGGTCAATTAGGACTTGGTTCAGGTAGCCCGAATATTACAGATGACCGTGTATTGTATTTAGGGAAAACCAAAAGAATTTTAGGAGAAGCAATGCTTAGAAAATTATCAAATTCTGATGTTTCTATTGCCGATAAACTTGCTGAGGTTTTGAAGTTAAAAAATGGATGGGTAAATGATACAACTTTATTTGATTTAGATAAAATAACAGCCAAACATGTTTCAGAATTAACATATAAAGAGAACAAAGCTATTGATCAAATTATTATTTTTATTTTAAAATCTAACCGCTTACAAATAGAGTCTGTTTCTAAAAAGTCAAGCTCATTTGTTGGTGTTCAAAATTCAGGTATTATTCAAATTAATTTTGAATGTAGAAACGAACAGGTCAGCATCGAATTTGTAAATGCTATTTATGATGAATTAGCTAAGTTTTATATCAATACCATGACAAAAAACTTACAAGCTAATTATGATTTGATAGCTTATAAAACCGATTCAATTCGTGATTTACTTCATGAAATTGAAGAAGAAACAGCATCTTCGAGTGATATGGCCATGAATATTTTTCGTTTTAAAGGAAAATTGAATGAACAAAGGCTTAGAAGAGATGTCAATATATTGAATATTTTATATGCTGAAAGTATCAAGAATAAGGAACTTGCTAAATTTAATCTTGAACAAGACAGACCTGTATTTCAATTAGTTGATACGCCAATGGCACCACTTGATATTAAAGGGAAATCTATGCTTACATATGGCTTTTTGGGAATGTTTGTTTTGGCGTTTTTAGGTATAGGTTTCTTCAGTTTACTTTACTTGATAAATTTTATAAGAAATCCTGAAAACAAGTTTACTGCTTAGGATTATTTTTCAGATGAAAAGCCTTATAAATAAATTCTTGGCAGGCAGGCACGAGCGTAGTTTGCTTATTTATAAGAATATATTCTACTCCTTTATTTTAAAGGGTGGAGTGGCTATTTTGGGTCTTTTAATTGTACCACTTGTTTTAAATTATCTCGATAAGGAAGAATTTGGTATCTGGAATACCCTTTCTTCTATTGTAACCTGGTTTTATTTCTTAGATATAGGATTGGCAAATGGATTTAGAAATAAATTCACTAATTCTATGGCTAGTAAGGATATTTATAATGCCAAAAGGTATTTGAGTACAACCTATGCCTTAATAATCATTATTTGTAGTTTGATTTTTATTGGTTTTGAAGTTATCAATCCATTTTTAAACTGGAATCAAATTCTTAATTCAGCTAATTTAAAAGCAGATGAATTTAATATACTCATTCAATTTGTTTTTTTATGTTTCTGCTTAAAAATGGTACTGTCAATTTTAACAACCTCATTAATTGCAGTTCATAAAGTTGCAGCCAGCGGAGTGCTTGAATTAATTGGCTCTTTGCTTACTTATACAGGAGTTTATTTGTTATCAAAGTTAAGCAGTGGTTCATTATTATGGGCTGGAATAGTTTTTAGTGTAGCTCCTGTTTTGGTTCTCATTTTTGCAACAATTTATTATTTTAAAAGAGACTTTGCTGAAATCAAACCAAGCTTAAAACTTGTTGATTTTTCTCTTGCATCTCAATTATTTGGAAAAGGTATTCAGTTTTTTATCCTTCAATTAGCTACCATGTTTATGTTTATGTCAAATAATATTTTAATTACACATTTATTTGGTCCTTTATCTGTTACACCCTTTAGTATAGTTAGTAAGTTATTTTCAATTCCAACAATGGGTTTCACCATATTAATAACACCATTTTGGTCAGGATTTGCAGAAGCTTATCACAAGCAAGATTATTTTTGGATTCAGACAACAATTAAAAAACTGGTTAAATTATGGCTACTTTTACTTGTAAGTATGTTTGTATTTGTAGCAATTTTTGATAAACTGATACAAATTTGGATTAAAACACCTCTCGAATACCCATTTTTATTGGTTTTGTTTAATGCTACTTTTATCATCATAAGTAGCTGGAGTTCAATTTATGCGCACTTTTTAAATGGTGCAGGTTTAATAAGAGTTCAATTTTATCTTTCTATTTTATTGGCTATTATTAGCATTCCAATGTCTTTATTTCTATGTAAATACCTGAGTTTTGGAATTGAAGGCATTATGCTATCAAATATTATTTGTTTGATTCCGGGCGCATTTTTCGGACCTATTCAATACCACCTAATTATGAATAAAAAAGGCAATGGTATTTGGACTAAATAAACTTAATTTGTGAGATACATGGCTAATATGGAGATTAAAATTCCGGTATATCAACCTTCTCTTTCTGGTAATGAAAAGAAGTATGTAAATGAATGTTTGGATTCTACATGGATTTCATCAAAAGGAAAATTCATATCTGAGTTTGAAAAAGGTTTTGCTGATTATATTCAGATTAAACATGCAACTGCTGTTTGCAATGGTACTGTTGCCATTCATTTGGCTTTGTTGGCTTTAGGAATAGGACCAGGTGATGAAGTAATTGTTCCAACTTTGACCTATATCGCTTCTGTAAATGCCATTACATATACCGGCGCTACACCAGTTTTTGTTGATAGTTTGCCTGATTCATGGCAAATGGATATTAAAGATGCTGAAAGAAAAATTACCGAAAAAACTAAGGCAATTATGGCTGTTCATCTTTATGGAAATGCATGCGATATGGATGAATTAGTAAAAGTTTGTAATGAAAATAATTTGTTTTTAGTTGAAGATTGTGCAGAAGCAATTGGCACTTTATACAAAGGAAAACATGTTGGAACTTTTGGTAATATTTCGACATTTAGCTTCTTTGGAAATAAAACCATTACTTGTGGTGAAGGCGGAATGGTTGTAACAAACGATGAAACTTTAATAGACAGATCGGTTCATTTTAAAGGTCAGGGTTTGGCCAAACACAGACAATACTGGCATGATGTTGTTGGGTATAATTACAGAATGACAAACATTGCTGCTGCAATTGGTTTGGCTCAACTTGAACAAATTGAAACCTTTCTTCAGAAAAAGAGTCAGGTTGCAGCTTGGTATAGAGAAGGATTAAATAATAACAATATTCAATTTCATGAGTCGAATGACGATGTTTATCATTCATATTGGATGTGTTCAATTTTAGTGGATGATGCATCATCTCGTGAGCCTTTACGTGATGAATTAGCAAAACATGGAATTGAAACGAGGCCATTATTTTATCCGGTTCATACCATGCCTATGTACAGTAAAAACTTTCAAAAACATCCTGTTGCTGAAAGTTTAGGATGGAGAGGAATCAATTTGCCTAGTTACCCCGATTTAACCAAAGATCAAGTTTTGGAAATTTGTCATATCATCAACCAATTTAATTTTTAAAGTGGATTTAGTATTTGGAACATCAGGTTTTGCAAAAGAATTGGATTCATTTTTTTATGATATCCAAGAGGCTGGTTTAACTTCTTTTAAACCTGATTTTTTTGTTGGAAGAGATTTTATTGGTCAAAAAATAAGTGGTATTGATATCATTTCAGAGGAAGATTTTAAGTTAAAAATCCCAAATTCTGAAGCTGCTAATGCATTTATTGCTGTAGGTTCACCTATCATAAAAAATAAGATATTTGGCATGTTGTCGCAATACCCAAATTTTATATATCCAACTGTAATTCATCCAAAATCTTCATTTGATAAAAGACCAGGGAAAGTAGGTATTGGCAAAGGTTCAATAATTTGTCCAGGTGCAGTCATT
>JBIPMI010000242.1:0-4875 GCA_044369215.1 Bacteroidia bacterium
AATGAATTTCCTGTTTACATGAGTGATATTCAGAATCTGGAAGATGCTTTGGACATGATTTCTGATATAGGATTTATTTGTGGTAAAGAAGTTCAAGCAAATTTGATTGTAGAAGAAATTAAACTCGGATTTGCGGAATTACATCAAACAGAAAAGAAAAAGAAAATAGCTTATCTCATATGGAATGAGCCTTTGATGGCAGCGGGACATGATACATTTATCAATGAAATGCTAAACAAATGTGGGTTTGAAAACGTGCTTTTGCATAAAGATTCACGTTATCCGGAAACAAGTATTGAAGAATTAAATGAGTTAGGAATTGAGTCTGTTTTGCTTTCTTCAGAACCATTTCCATTTGCTGATAAACATATTCAACAATTGAAAAGTGAAGGATTAAAAGCTGAAATCATTTTGGTTGATGGTGAATTGTATTCTTGGTATGGAAGTAGATTGAAATATTCGGTATCTTATTTTAAACAGCTGATTCAGCAAATAAATTTATTACATGAAAGCTGATTTAAAACCCTGGTTGGCCTTTTCCGCAGTTTCTTTTTTCTGGGGAACAACCTATTTAGCTACTAGAATCGGAGTTCAGTCTATACCTCCATTTTTAATGGCAGCTTTACGTCAGGGTATTGCAGGTATTTGTTTAATATTGTATTTCAAAGCAAGAGGCTATCATTTTCCATCTATGAAAGACCTCAAAGTTTTCTCAATGAATGGCATCATTATGCTCGCAGGAGGGAACGGAATCATTACATGGGGAATGCAATATGTTGATAGTGGCATGACCTCTTTAATATGCGCTTTAACACCGGTTTGGATTGTGTTGTTGAATTACCTTTTAGGGAATAAAGAGAAAATTACTGCCATGACCATCATCGGTTTTTTGGTTTGTATAGCAGGACAAGTACTCATATTTAAAAATAGGATTTATTTGTTTAATACGGATAATTTTATGTTTGGGGTGATTGCTGTTGTGCTGAGTAATATTCTTTGGGCCTTGGGAACTATTTATTCGAAAAACCATAAATCTGAAACACATCCTTTGTTTGCATCAGGAATTCAAATGCTTGCAGGCTCAGTGATATTGTGCATTGTAGCTTTAATTAGAGGAGAGCAGCAAGTATTTCATCCGAATACTGATTCTTTATGGGCCTTGTTGTATTTAATTGTATTTGGCAGTTGGGTAGCATTTGGTTCGTTTATGTATGTGATTAAAAAATTACCGGCGAATGTGGTATCAACCTATGCTTACATTAATACAGCAGTAGGTATTATTTTGGGATGGTTGTGGTTGGGTGAACCTATGGATTTGTTTACTGTAATGGCTTTGGTGTTAACAATTGGAGGAGTATATTTAGTGAGCAAAAGCTCGCTAACATGACAGAAAAATCGCATAACCAAGAAGTAGGAAAAATAGGAGAGGACCTCGCATTAAAGTACCTTTTGGAAAAAGGGTATGAGTTGCTGGAACGCAATTATAGAGCGGGAAAAGCTGAAATCGACCTCCTGATGAAAAAGGAAAATGAACTGGTTGTAGTTGAAGTAAAAACACGCTTTAATGCCATACTTGAACCAGAGAAAGCTGTAGGTAAATCAAAGCAAAAAACGCTTGCAGCAGCAATTGAGGAATACCTAAATTCGAACGCTTTGGAACTCAATGTTCGCTTTGATATCATCTCCATTAATTTTTTTTATGGAAAAGTTGATATCACCCATTTCGAGGATGCATTTTATCCTGGATTTTTGAGTTAAATCCCAAAACCCTTTAAATCAATTCGTTTAAGCCATAAATCAGCTACTGCTATTTTTTTGTATTTTTTTTTTGATTTTTTTCTAGTTTGTTTAAACCCAATCAAATAAAGATAGAAAGTTTTAAACAGTAAGTATTATCAATAAAATGAAGGGTTTAAGGCTTGTTGAAAAATCTTCTAAGCTGATGACATTGATTCTACATAAATGTGAATTGATTTAAAATTAAGACATCAGTTTTATATTTAATTTTGGTTTTCAAAATTTTAAAATGTCAACTGCCCAATCCGAATTATTAATAGAGAAAATCATTTTGTCATTATGTATAAAGCATCCGCTTTTGCTTGAAAATTCAATTGAAGAGATTAAACCTCGTTTCTTTAGCCATGCTGAAAATAGGCTTATATTTAAAGCTATAAAAGGAATGATTGAATTGAATATTCCTGTTGATGATTTTACCTTAAATATTCAATTAAATCAGATTGAGAATTCTGATTTATGGAAAGATTTAATTGCCGAATTAAATTTAATTAATGGCAATGAAGAGGATTATAATTCATATGTACTTTATTTAAAGAATAGGTACATAAATGAGTGCTTTCATTCAATATCATTGGATTTAAGAAAGGAAGAAGTTAGTAGTATCTCCAAAATAAACAAGGCCGTAATTCAATTACTGGAATTGAGGTATATGGAAGAAAAAAGACCTGTTCTTCCTCTTTCTGAAATTATTAAAACATCATTTTTGAAATCTGGAATGATGGATAAATCAGATTATTTAAGTACTGGTTTTATAAGCCTCGATGAAAGACTTGAAGGAGGTTTATGCAAAGGAAATATTTGTGTGATTGCAGCAAGACCGGGAATGGGTAAAACCTCATTTCTTACAGCATTGATGCATCAATATGTATTCAAACAAAATAAAAGTTGTTTTTACATTTCACTTAAATCAAATGAATTAGATTTTTTAAGGTATATGTTGATTTATCAATCCGCTATTCCAGCCTTTAAGCCACAGTTTGAATGGACTGATGAATTAAAAGATGATTTGAATCTAATAAAAGAGTTGGAAGAAAAACAATTATTGGGATTTACCTATCAAAGAAATCATGAATCAGAAGAATTATTTAGTCAGGTTTTTATGGCAGCCAATAAACATAAGGCAGAAATCATCTTTATTGATAGTATTCAGTTAATGCATGAGTTTGGTAGGTATAATTTTACAACCAGAGAGAAGCAATTGGGTATGGTGATGATGAAATTAAAACAAATGGCTATAGAATTGAACCTATTAATTATAATTGGTTCTGATTTAAGCAGAAATGTAGAACGACGTTCAGCTTCATGCAGACCCATGTTAAGTGATATTAAAGACAGCGGCTGGATTGAAGAAATTGCAGATCAGGTTTTGTTTTTATATCGACCCGTTTATTATGAATTGGCTGAATGGGAAGATGGTTCAAGCACTTATAATCAGGCCGAAATTATTATTGCAAAAAATAAATTAGGAAGAACAGGGGAGTTGAAATTAACATATGATGAAAACCTATTTAAATTCTCTGATTTAATGCCGGAAGACAATTATATTTATATTCCTAAAGAAAGAAGCTCAGAATTTATAAACCCATTTTAAAGTTAGCCACCCTAAAAATATTGATGAAGAAACAACCGTCTTTGACTGTGCAACTGCAGTCGTTTTAATAAGGTTCATTTTATCGAATTTGCTATCGCAAATTCGAAACTATGGTTTTAGATCAATTGGGGTGGCGACTTTATTTCTAAATATGTCAAACATTTATCAAATCAATAATTTGCAAGGCTTGAGTTTTCTCATTCAAGTCCCTGTACCTTTGCTAAAGGAGCATATTAGGTATCCTCATTATCGTGAATTTACGATTCCTAAGAAAACAGGAGGGAACAGACGTATCATGGCTCCGGCCAATGGCTTGAAGTATATTCAATCTAAACTGGCATATGAGTTTCAAAAGAAATACAGAGCACCTGATTTTGTATTTGGCTTTGTAAAAAATCAAAATGGAGTTGAAAAAAGTATAAGAGAAAATGCTTTAAAGCATGTAGGGAAAAAATATGTATGGAATATTGATATCAAAGATTTTTTTGGGAGTATTTCAACTCAAAAAATAAAAGATGTTTTGATGTTGGAACCTTTTCAAATGAAGGAGCAATTAGCAATTGATTTGGCATTGTTGTTATGCTACCAACGCCAGTTACCGGCCGGAGCTCCCAGTTCTCCAATCTTATCGAATATTGTTTGTAGAAAGATGGATATTGATTTGACAGAATTCATTTTAAATCAAGGCTCAGATTTTGATTTTAGTAGGTATGCTGATGATTTAACCATCTCTTCCAATAAAGAAATCACTGAGTCATTTCAAAAACAGATTTTTAAAATTCTGAAACAAAACGGTTTTGTAATCAATAAAAAGAAAAACAGAATTTATACCGAACACCAGTCCCAATGGGTTACCGGCATTAAAGTAAATACCGTATTAAATTTAGACAGAAGATACATTAAAAATATCAGGGCTATCCTTCATGATATTGAAAGTAGGGGAATCAATAAAGCTTTAACAAAAATGAATCAGAAAAATCTTCAAATCTATACCATTAAAAGCTTCATGAATCATCTCAAAGGAAGAATTAATCATATAGGATTTGTTAAAGGAAAAGAAGATTCATCCTTTAAAAATTTGATGAATCGATTGGAATCCATTCAATCAAATTTAAAGGCTTAATTTAAATCGTAATTAATATCTTGCTAATACCGAATTTGATTTTTTTGAATTCTCCAAACTAGATTATTAGAATTTCTAAACATCCAATTCTAAAGTTTCAATCATATCTTTAAGCTCATTAGGCTTTAAGTCAGCTTTTTCACCCTTGTCGTAGATGGTTAGTAGATAAACAGTTTCGGTTATTACGTACAAATAAGTGATTACCCTTGCTCCACCACTTTTGCCTTTTCTTTTACTACTGATAGCTAAACGTATTTTATAACAATTATTTCCAATGAAAGTTCCACTTTCAGGGTTTTCTTCAATTGCTGAAATTAGTTCAGCATACTCATTTTTGAGTGATGGAAATTTTTTAGCTAGTCGT
>JBIPMI010000243.1:0-4863 GCA_044369215.1 Bacteroidia bacterium
ACCAGGAGCAACAAAAGAACCTCTGTCGTTACCTGCACTTTTTACCATTAAAAAATTCGGATTGGCAAAAGATACACTATCCCAAATTCTCGATCTGTTATCGTAATATCCAAATTTCCAATCACGAAACATATTCAATGAAGAATCACCATACCAATAAATATTACCACCAATATTTTGCCAGGCAACGCTTGTGCCATAAGCATGATTTGATACTAATAAATTAGGTGCATTGGCTATAATTTCATTGTTATCATTGGTAAAATTCCAGGCCTTTAATTTGGTTTCAAATGCCATTCCTTTTGCAATAGGATTTATACCGGTAGCTATCATCTGACCCGCTACCTGTGTTGAATGAGAGCTAAGGCTAACAGAATCCATGTTCTGCACTCTGCCAATTAATTCTCTGTGTGAAATCCTAATAGCACCACCATCCCACATCCCGAGTTTATTAAGACTTACACCACTTAATTGGAGATTCAAATTTCCTGTTAGCCAAAGCTGATTGGTTCCAACCATTTGAGCTGAGGCTAAATTTGAATGGGTGCAGATATATTGTGCTTTTCCAAAAAAATCAATTCCATCAAATTCACAATATGAACCAGTTGATGTTTCAAAATATTTAGGAAGTTCTTTTTCGGTTCCTTTAAATAAATTGAGCTCCTGACCGAAGTTAAATTTCGGAAAGGAACTCAATAAAATTCCTATAAAAAGGAGCTTTTTTAGCATTTATTTTTTGCCTGTCAAAGCTTTAATTTTTTCTTCCAACATAAACTCATCACCTTCCACATAACCACTGTGTTGGTAAACAATATGTCCGTTTTGGTCGATTAAAAACGTATGTGGAATCTGAACAATATTCATCAACCTTTGTAAATCCTGGTTCACATCCATCACTATTTCATAATCCCAACCCTGACCATCAACATAAGGTTTTACTTTTGATACGTTTCTAGCATTATCCGTGCAAACTGCAACTAATTCCAGATTGTATTTTGTTTTCCATTCATCGTAAATTTCATTGATATTATTCAATTCTTTTTTACAAGGTGAACACCAGGTTGCCCAGAAACTCACAATAACAATTTTGCCCTTTTTAGAATAATCCGCCATATTAATTGGCTTACCATTCACATCTTTTAAACTCAAATCAGGCATGGTTTGTACATCGTTTTGAGCAAATGCAGATAATCCAAATAGGATAAAAAGGCTGATTGAAAGTAATTTTTTCATGGTTATTTTATTAATACAGGGGCGAAAGCAAATTTGAAATGAATAAAATTTGAAGTCGCTAATTTACACTTTTCTTTCAAGTGCAAAAGCCTTGCCAGAAAATTGTTGAGAATATTTAGGGCCTGCTGAAAATCTTTATTAGAACGTATTTTCAAACAATTAAACTGTTTTTTAATAATTTAAATGCAAGGTTTTAAGAACAATTGCTTAAAAATCCTTTCATCAAGTAAAATTAGTTTTCAATTATATAAAGACAGAAACAAGGCCATCTTTGTCGTTGCTGCCAAATTGAAGTATCATATATACATCTAATTTACCAGCGTCTAAAACCTGACCTGTTTCTGTCTTTTTCAGCAAGCCCTATTAAGAATTCAACAAAATCAGGGATTTTCAACATTTAAATATGGAAAAAGCATTCATTTATCTGGAAATTGGGTATTCTTTATTCAAATACAAGCCTTAAGTTTGAAACATGAGTAATCGCATACGTATTGGTATATTTTTTGGCGGAAATTCCCGTGAACGTGAAGTTTCATTTGCCGGAGGAAGAACTGTTTACGACAACCTAAACAAAAGTTTATTTGAAGCAATTCCCATTTTTGTTGATAGCTTTAATCAGTTTATACTTTTAGACTGGCACTATATATACAAAGGCTCTATCAGAGATTTTTACCCTCCGGTACAATTCCTTAAAAATAATAAACACGGAATTCAGGTTTATGCTGAAAATATTAAGGAAGCTTATGAGGATGATGGTAAATCGATGGCAAAAAAAATCGGTAAGCCTCTCAACATCTCTGAAATCAAAAAACAAATTGATTTTGCTTTCTTAGCATTACATGGAAATTTCGGAGAAGATGGCACGCTTCAGGGCTTATTGGAATGGAATGGTATCCCCTACTCAGGTTCAGGAATACTACCAAGTTCATTAGGTATGAACAAACGTTTTCAAAAGGAATTGATGTCGGCAGCAGGAATGCCAGTTCCTAAATATGATTCTTTCAAAAAATCTGAAATCAGTTCACTAAAACAAATTCATGAAAGAGTTCTTTCTAATATCGGAACTCCTTTTGTTGTAAAACCCGCCAATCAAGGAAGCTCTGTTGGTGTTTCAGTAATTAGTAATGATGATTTCAAAACATTTGAAAATGCAGCACTGAAAGCTCTATTCATTCAAAAAATCAGCAAAAAAGAATGGACGGAATTAAGTAAAGAAGATAAATTTCTATTCATACAAAAATTAACCGATATCAAAGAAGGTATTGGTTTACCTGCAATTTCAAACAATCAATTACTCATACATCCTGATGATTTATGGGCATATTTAGATAAATCTTTCAAAACCAAAAGTGAAGTAGTTTTAGAAAGTATTTATAGTGAATCGGAAGTATTGATTGAAGGTTTTATAGAAGGAAGAGAGTTTTCATGCATAGTTATAAGGCAAGAAGATGGTTCTCCTGTAGCGCTCCCTCCTACCGAAATTGTGAAAGGAAAAGAAGTATTTGATTATAGAAGCAAATACCTACCGGGTTTAAGCAGAAAAGTAACGCCTATTGATATTGAAGACAGTAAAATAGAGGACATCAGAAAAGCATGTACTGAATTATTCAATCACTTCAATTTTCATGTTTATGCGCGTATCGATGGATTCTTAAGTAGTAAAGGTGAATTATTTTTAAATGATCCAAATACAACTTCAGGAATGATGCCTTCTTCTTTCTTTTTCCACCAAGCCGCTGAAATTGGTTTGAACCCATCGCAGTTTTTAACTTATATCATAAGAACTTCAATTGCAGAAAGAGTCAGAAGTCTTTCAATTCACTATTTGTATGCTGATTTATTAAACAGAATTGATTTACTCATCGACTTACAAAGCAGCAAAAAAACGAAAAAGAAAAGGGTTGCTGTAATGATGGGTGGTTATAGTTCTGAAAGACATATTTCAGTAGAAAGTGGAAGAAACATTTTCGAAAAACTGGCATCATCAGACAAATATGAAGCATTTCCTATTTTTGTTACTGGAAATGATGAATCACATTCTCTTCACTTACTGCCAGTTCATGTGATGCTCAAAGACAATGCAGATGATATTAAGGAAAAGGTATTGCATTACAAGAGAGCCGGAATCATGAACAAAATTGCTGATGAATGTAAAACCATACTAAAAAAATATAGCAATGTTGAATTGTTCGAACCAATAGAAATTACCTATGCTGAATTGAAAAAGATGGCTGATTGTGTATTCATTGCTTTACATGGTCGTCCGGGTGAAGATGGAACCATTCAAAAAGAATTGAATAAAATCAAGATGCCATATAATGGTTCTGGAGTAGAAAGTTCTCAATTAACCATCAATAAATTCAATACAAATGAGCTATTGAAAAAGAAAGGATTTTTAGTTGCAGAACACGCATTAATTGCAGAAGCAGATTGGAAAGAAAATCAAGAAAAATGCATCGCTAAAATTGAAAAGATTGGCTATCCATTAATTGCAAAACCAGCGGATGATGGTTGCAGTAGTGCTGTTAAAAAGATAAAAAACAGAGAACAATTATTGGCATTTGCTGATGGAGCTTTCAGACCCGGATTAGAAATCAGTCAGGAGCTTGCTGAACGTCTACAATTGAAACCCAAAGAAGAGTTTCCTAAAAAGCCACATTTCTTAATTGAAAAATTTGTTGAAAAAGGAAACGCTAAACATTTTCTTGAAGTAACAGGCGGTTTAATGACTCATTACAAAGGAAGCAGATTGGTTTATGAAACATTTGAACCAAGTGAAACTTTGGCAGAAGGAGAAATCCTTTCTTTGGAAGAGAAATTCTTAGCAGGACAAGGTCAGAATATTACTCCTGCCCGTTATGCAGCCACACCTCAAATGAACAAGAAAATAAGTGCACAGGTTCAACAAAAAATAAAGGAAGCAGCCAAAGTATTAAATGTTCAGGGTTATTGCAGAATTGATGCTTTTGTAAGAGTACTTCAAAACAATAAAGTTGAAGTGGTATTTATTGAAGTGAATTCACTACCGGGCATGACACCAGCTACGGCAATTTTCCATCAATGCGCATTGAATGATTATAAACCCTATGAATTTATAGATGGCATATTAGAATTTGGAACAGAAAGAGTAAAACGAAAATTGTTTTAATAAAAAGAGGCTGTCTCACACGATGAAACAGCCTCTTTTTTTTTATTAAATTATCTACGAATATCAGTTTCTTTACATGTATTTTTAATAACATTACCCGACCAAAAACGGCCGCGAACCTTCGGTTCGCGTCCGTTTTTGGTTCGGGTAATTCATTCATTTTTATTTACTACTATAATTTCATCCCTATGGGATTTTAGGAAATTTCGTAAAAAAGAGAATTCCATTTTTAAAATCATTTTGCTTTTATTCAAAGTCATAAATGAATTTTAATAGGTTTAGAGTTTTATTAAAATAAATTATACAAATATCCGCTTCCTTACCTAAAACTAGTTTTACCAACCATCAAAGACTAAATTTTGATAATTGCTCGAAATAATCAGAATCAACCTTAAAAAATGAATTAGAATCAGAAACCTGTTTTTCCTTGAAATTCTTAAAAATCCTGAAGGGATGACATGATTATAGAAAATATAAGTAAA
>JBIPMI010000024.1:0-15327 GCA_044369215.1 Bacteroidia bacterium
ACCACTATAACCTTTCTTTTCTGCACTGAACCAGTAACGGTGTTTGTATCCAATCACATCAAAACTATATTCTTCTGCACTTATATTAGCAGCCTCGGCTTTGGTTTCCTGAAAACAAAAAACATCAGCAGAACTACTTTGCATAAAATTAACCAAACCTTTACTAATGGCTGAACGAATGCCATTTACATTATAACTGATGATTTTCATAACTACTTATAATCCGTATTCACTTAACAAATAAACCAAACCTGCTAAAACCACAGTGCCAAATTGTAATTCTCTTTTATTCACTTTATCAAAAGTATCATTCGAAGTATGGTGATAATCGAAATACTTTTGTCCATCGGGATGGTAACCAATCAAAGTAGTTCCTTGTTTTCTTAAAGGACCAATATCTGCTCCACCACCATTTTCATCAAATGCCTGAACGCCATAAAGACCAAGTAATTCCTGCCAGGCTGCATACTTTTTAAGCTCCTCTTTTTTCAAAGTAAAACCAATGTGTCGAGGCATAAAACCACCCGCATCAGTTTCAATAGCAGCAATGTGTTTTTCTTTGTTTGATTCGGCTAATTCTGCGTATTTCAATCCACCTTTTAATCCATTTTCTTCATTCATAAACAAAACTGCTCTAATGCTTCTTTTGGGTTTGATACCTGAATGAAGAATCAATCTCAATGCATTCATACTTTGAACTGTTCCAGCACCATCATCATGCGCACCTTCACCATTGTCCCAAGCATCAAGATGTCCACCAACGATAACATACTCATTAGGAAATTCTGACCCCTTGATTTCAGCAACAACGTTATAACTTAAAACATCCGGAAGCATTTCGCATGTTTGACGGAAATACAATTCTGCATTTGGATTGGACTTTAAAATCTCACTTAGAACAGCAGCATCTACAGTACTTACAGCACAGCCCGGTATTTTAGGAATGCTGTCTTTATAGTTTGTTGCGCCAGTATGCGGATAATCATCAAGTGCATGAGTCATGCTTCTTACTATCACTCCAATTGCTCCTTTTTTTGCTGCTTCTATCGGACCTTGTCCGCGTTGGTTTACAGTATTTCCATAAGCAGAACCACATGTGAGTACATTATCAGGAAAAGGTCTTGAGAAGTAAACAATTTTTCCTTTTACAGATTCATCACTCATTGCGCGTAATTCTTCAAAAGTTTTTACTTCAATTACTTTGGCTTTTAATCCTGATTTTGGTGTGCCGACACTGTTACCCAAAGCACAAATACTGAGTTCTGTTTTCTTGCCATTGCTTAAAACATAAGCCTGTTCTTTTTCACCACGAACCCAATGAGGAACCATAACAGGTTGTAGCCAAACAGAATCAAAACCCTCTGATTTAAGAGATTTGAAAGCCCAGTTAACAGCAGCTTCTGCTTGAGGAGAACCGCTTAATCTACCACCAATTTTTTTACAGAGATATTCAAGTTGAGAATAAGATTTTCCACTTTGAAACTCTTCTTCAAACATTTTTCTGATGATAACAGAATCCTTAGTTTGAGCAACCAAAGTGCTACTAAAAAAGACAATAAAAATACCTAGTAAAGTTGATTTCATTTATTAAAATTTAGATTTTAATCTTAATTAATCTGTATGCTGTTTCTACCTAATTTAACCAAACCTTTTTGCTCCATTGTTCTGAGCAAACGGCTAATTGCTTCGCGATGTGTATGTAATTCTTCAGCAATTTCCTGATGAGTTATATCCAATACTTTTACATGAAGTGCTTTGGCTCTTTCTTTGATATAATGTAAAAGTTGTTTATCCATATTACTGAATGCAATCAAGTCGATAACCTGTAACAATTCCGCAAAACGTGTTTGGTAATTATTGCTGATATAAGCTTTCCATTCTGGAAACCGGAACCAGTCTTCTGTAAGCTTTACCGGAATCATTAGTAATCTGGATTCTAGTTCAGCAATAGCTTTAATCATACTTTTTTTACCCGATTGGCAACAGGTTAAAGACATGGCACAAGTTTGACCGGGATATAAATGATAGAGAAAAACCTCTTGTCCATCATCATTCTGACGAAGTATTCTTAAACAACCTGAAAGTACAATAGGAATAAACAAGATTTCATCACCCGGCTGAGTAATTACATGATCCTGATGAAATTTTCGAACACGAGCTTGTTGGATAATTTCCCTTTTTAAGGTTGAATCTGTAAAAAATAATTCCTTCTCATCTATGATTTGTTCCATAACTCAAGTGTAATTAAAAACTAGCTTAAACACAAATTTAGTATTAAGCAATAAATAGAGGTAAAACTACAATAAAGACCTATTGAATTATAAGTATTTTGATATTTTACCTTCACCAATTTGTTGCCTCCACATGGCGTAATATAAGCCCTTTTCGTTGATTAAATCCTGGTGTTTACCAGATTCAATTACTTTGCCTAATTCCAATACGTAAATTCTATCAGCATGCATAATGGTGCTTAATCTATGTGCAATCAATATTGTAATATGTTCACGTTTAGAAGTCACTTCTCTGATAGTTTGACTAATCTCTTCTTCTGTAATAGAATCCAAAGCAGATGTGGCTTCATCAAAAACAAGCAATCTTGGATTTCTTAACAAAGCACGTGCTATACTTAATCTTTGTTTTTCTCCACCCGAAACTTTCACTCCACCTTCACCAATAATTGTATCAATTCCTTTATCAGCTCTTGCCAATAAATTCTGACAACTTGCTTTTTGTAATACAATGTTTATTTCTTCATCAGTAGCATCAGGTTTCACAAATAACAAATTCTCTTTTATTGAACCGGAGAACAACTGAGTATCTTGCGTTACAAAACCAATTTGTTCTCTCAATTCATCGAGTTCTATGTTTTGTGATGAAATACCATTGTATAAAATCTCTCCTTCTTTTGGTCGATATAATCCTACAAGAAGTTTTACCAATGTTGTTTTACCAGACCCTGAAGGACCAACAAAAGCAATGGTTTCGCCTTTATTAACTTCAAAAGAAATATCATTTAAAGAAGGACGATTTGAGCTTTGGTACCCAAATTTTACCTGATTAAAAGTAAGTTTTTGAATCTCATTTAATGGCTGAGGAGAAACTGCTTTTGGTTCAATAGGTGTATCCAGAATTTTCTGAAAATTAGCTAAACTAACTTCTGCTTCACGATAGATATTTATTACGTTACCTAATTCCTGGATAGGACCAAAAATAAAGAATGAATAAAACATCATCATGAAATATTGTCCAACTGAAATCTGGTCTTTAAAGATTAAGTACATCATTACAAACATCACAGCTGTTCTGAGTAAATTAACCGATGTACCCTGAATAAAACTTAAGCTTCTGATATACCTAACTTTTTTCAATTCAAGACCTAAAATTTTGGTTGTAGTAGTATTTAATCTGTTTATTTCCTGTGAAGTTAAACCCAAACTTTTCACCAATTCAATGTTTCTTAAGGATTCAGTGGTAGAGCCTGCCAATTGTGTCGTTTCAGAAACAATCAGCTTTTGCATTTTTTTAATTCTTTTGCTCAATAATGAACTCAACAATCCTAAAATTGGAATCACTGAAATAAAAACCGGAAGAATCATCCAGTTTACCTGAATGGCAACATAAGAAACAAACACTATACCAATGAAAGTTGTAAACAAAACAGATATGACAGCCTGAATTAACTTCTCGGCATCCTGACGAACTTTCTGCAATACTCCTAAAGTTTCACCACTTCTTTGGTCTTCGAAAGCCTCATAAGAAACGGCAAGTGAATGTTTAATTCCATCTGAATAAATATCTGCACCCAAACGCTGAATGATAACATTGGTAAAATAATCCTGAAAGTTTTTCGCTACCCTCGACATAAAGGCAACACCAACAGAATAAAGAAGTAATTTGACAACTCCTGCTAAAAATACATCTGAAGGAAGTGTTTTGGCCTTTAGTAAATATTGATCGATAATGAGCTGCGATATATAGGGATCCATCATTGAGAAACTCTGATTAGCAGCTGCCAAAAAAAGAGCCAATAATAATAAAGACCTATATGGTTTTAAATAGTTGTATAATAAATTCATGTGAAAAAATGAAGCTGCAATGATAAGTAAGAATGAAATGAATATTTAAAGAATCCCAAACCTAAAGATTTGTTTATATAGGTTTAAGGAAACAATAATCTTCCTAAAAGCCTATTTCCGGGCTCTATTCCTTTGAACTGCGCGGTTTCTAGGCTTGGTTTTATTCGGATTTCTTTTTCGTGGACCACCCAAATTAATTTTTGAATTTTTAGCCTTTTTCTCTTGTTTGGCACCGGCACCATCTTTCTTTTTAGAAGGTGGTAGGTAATTTTTCATTTTGATTTGAGGACGCTCATCTTCCCCAAAAAATGAAGAAATCTCTACTTCTTTTGGAATGCGTTTGCGGGTGACCTTCATTTTCATCAAGGCTTCAATCTCCTCTAAAAATGGCTCTTCCACTTCATTAAAGAATGTAAATGCTATACCATTTTTACCGGCCCTTCCTGTTCTTCCAATTCTATGAATATAATCACCGGCTTCTTTTGGTGTATCAAAATTGATGACATGTGATACCTCAAAAATATCAAGTCCTCTTGCAGCAATGTCTGTTGCAATTAGTATTCTATTTGTTCCATTATGGAAATTGGCCAGCGTTGCAAATCTGATGTTTTGTGATTTGTTTGAATGTATTAAAGCAATATCATCTTTGTAAACAGGAAGCAACTGAGCATATAATCTATCTGCTAACTTAATGGTGCTTACAAAAATCATTACCTTATTAAACACCTTTTTGTCTGCAAGAAAATGATTCAGCAAATTGACTTTGGTGAAATAATTCGGACCATCATAAGCCATTTGTTTTATCTTCTCCAAAGGCGTTCCATGCACCGCGACTTCTACCTTTTCAGGGTTTTTGGTGAAGGTATTGATCAGCACATTAATATCTTCACTTAAAGTAGCAGAGAAGAAAATATTCTGACGTTTTGGAGGTAATAAATCGAGTATGGTGGTTAGTTGAGAACGAAATCCGATTTCCATCATTTCATCCACTTCATCCATTACAAAATGTTGAACCGTTTTTAACTTTACAACGCCCATCATAGCCATATCGATAAGTCGGCCGGGAGTAGAAACCAAAATATCCAAACCATCAACAATTACAACTTTTTGGGGATTGATATTTGAGCCACCAAAGATTCCTGCAAAACGAACATTCATGTATTTGGTTAGTTTTTCAATCTCTGCAACCACTTGCAAAACCAATTCACGGGTAGGAACCAAAATGAGTGTTTTAGGAGCTTTTGCACCGGTATATTGGTACAAACTTAAAATTGGCAAAAGGTAGGCAAATGTTTTTCCGGTACCTGTCTGAGCAATTCCTATCACGTCTTTTCCTGATTTAATCACTGAAAAAGAGTGTTCCTGAATAGGGGTTGGGTGTATATAATCAAGCTCCTGGAGTGCGTCAATTAAGGGCTTGCTTAGTTTAAGGTCTTCGAAATTCAACATAAAAAAATTTTTGTAAAGGTAGGTTGAAATTGAACAGATTACCTAAAATATTCCTGTTTGTATGTACGGCAATAAATTCGGAAAAATTTGTTTTTCATCATGAAAATTAAGGAATACCTCAAACGAAACAATTTGATAGCAATTTTTAATCGTAATCAAAAAAATAGGATATGAATACCAGTTGTTTACAAATACCAAATCAATGAATTCTATTCCAAAATCGAATTTTGGTATTGCTAGGAATGCCTAGCCTTGCATTCCTAAATCATTATTAAAAAATTTAACAACGAAGTTTATTATGTCAAAATATTTGAACAAGTATAGAAATGAATCATTCAGGGCGCAATGGTGGGATTATTCAAATGTGGGTTCATATTTTATAACAATTTGTACAGCAGACAGGAAATTAATTCTTGGTGAAATATCTAATAAAGAAATGCACCTGTCGCCAATTGGAGAAATTGTATTTGAAGAATGGAACAAATCATTTGAAATACGTAAAGAATTGTTTTGTGACATTTTTGTAATCATGCCAAACCATATTCATGCAATTTTACGGATTGAAAAATCCCGTAGGAATGGACAGCCGTCAATCCCCAATAATATGGATGGACAGCCGTCCATCCCCCCCCAATACGGATGCGAATGGCGGTACGGATGGCCGGCCGGCCATCCCAACAATTTCATCATTTGTTGCTGGATTTAAATCTGCGGCAACAAAACGAATAAATGAATATCGGAATACACCCAAAACCCCTGTTTGGCAAAAATTATTTCATGACCGTATTATTCGTGATGCAAATGAATACAATCGGATTTTTAATTATATCAAAAATAATATTGAAAAATGGTGATCGTAGGGATGGCCGGCCGGCCATCCCTATAATACCGGCCGGCAATCCCCGTAATATCGAACGGCCATCCCATCATAATCGTCATTGGGCCATCCCATAATAATCGTTATTGGGACGGTAATTCAGATGGCCGGCAGGCCATCCCTACAATATCGAACGCCATCCCATAATAATCGTCATGGGGATGGCCCCTAATAATCACCATTGGGATGGCCTGCCAGCCATCCCTACAATATCGATCGCCATCACATTATAATCATCATTGGGATCGCCATCCAATAATAATGGTCAATGGCGCGGCCGGATCGTAAATGGGATGGCCGGCCGGCCATCCCTACGATAAATACAATTTTTTTTATCGTAAATATGATTCCATATTTGAATTCAAATTAACCAAACATTGTTTCATATCAATCGGATTTCTGTTTTTGTATTTTTATTCTTTTCACAGATGGCATTTTCTCAAAATGCAGATATTAACCTATTAAAAGACATCAATATCAACAGAAATAAAACCCTAGATGGAACTGCAATTTTATTAAGTGAATCAGTTGCACCTCTATGTTTTGGAATGCCCGCTTTGATGTATTTAAAAGGTAGTTTACAAAAAGATAAAACCTTAAAAAGAAATGCATTGATTACTGGAAGTAGTTTTGTGCTTGCAGTTGGAAGTGGTTATGTAATCAAAGAATTGGTAAAAAGACAAAGACCCTATCTTAGCTATGCTGAAATAGAAATATACGGACCCAAGGAAAGTGGCTTCTCTTTTCCTTCTAATCACACATCCTCCTCATTTTCTACTGCTACATCATTAAGT
Source organism: Bacteroidia bacterium (assembly GCA_044369215.1). Lineage (GTDB taxonomy): Bacteria > Bacteroidota > Bacteroidia > UKL13-3 > UKL13-3 > CAISCU01. The sequence goes on from JBIPMI010000024.1 coordinate 7,197, forward strand.
ATACTTTATCCGAAGTGGTATGTAATAGTTCCTGCCTATACTTGGGCTAGTTCTGTGGCGTATTCACGTATGCATATTGGTGTGCATTACCCAACAGATGTACTTGTTGGCGCCGCTCTCGGGGCAGGTTCTGCATGGGCATGTTATTATTTAAATAAGAAGTTGTTTAGTGGACAGAAGAAGAAAAATTAAATCAATAACTACATTCTTTCACCACTTCACCAAAACTCATCAATTTAATTTTACTTGAGCCTGCCTCTTTTTTACTTACTACTATCTGTGTGCCAATTCGCTCTTTTAATGCTTCTACATGTGATATAATGCCTATGCTTTTGCCATTTTCTCTCAGGTTCTCTAATGCCGACATCGCAATATCTAAAGTATCTGCATCCAATGTGCCAAATCCTTCATCTATAAATAATGAATCTATCCTAGTTTTTCTGCCTGCCAGTTCAGATAATCCCAAGGCTAGGGATAAACTTACCAGAAAACTTTCTCCACCCGACAAGGTACTCATGGGTCTGTGGATATCGGCCTGGTAAGCATCTATAATTTGTAGTTCCAAATCCTTATCAGCCGATTTTTCTATTCTATACCTGTCACTCAATTTTTGTAAATGTACATTGGCTAGTTCAGTGAGTCGCATTAAGGTTAATCCCTGTGCAAAACGACTAAATTTTTTACCATCTGCCGAACCAATCAATGCATTTAAATTCTTCCATTTTTCAAGCTCTTTTCTTTGCTGCAATATGGTTTCCATCAAAGCTTCAGATTGTGCTCTGCTTTCTTCATCCTTCTTTAAAACCTCTTCTATCCTACCAATTTCTCTATTTAAGATGGCTACTTTATCCTCCAATTCAAGAATTAAACTGATGAGTTTTTCTAGTTCATCATCAGGATTTTTCTTGGCCAACAATGCTGACAATTCATTCCTACACTCCTTTAAACTTTGCTCCAATTGAAGTTTTCGTTTCGCCAAATCATCTGCTTTGTCCTGATATAATTTTCGCTTTTCCTCAGACAAAATCATTTGTTGCAATTGCTCAATTCCATTAATTCCGGCTTGAAGTAATTGTGTTTGCAAATCAGATAACTGGCCTTGATAATTCAACTCATTTTCAGAGAACAATTGTTCTGCTTCTTTTAATTGTGCTTGTGTATTTTTAATTTTCTCCAATAACTGAATCAGGATTTCTTCTGCATCCTTTTGCTTTTGCGATAGCTTCTTCCAATCTAGTTCAGTTATGTTTCTTAAGTCTTCTGTATCTGCATCGCCAACCAAAACAAATCGTTCATTCTTTAAACGATTTAAGCTGTTTTGAGTCGATTCCAATTTAACTGTCTCAAGCTGCAAACGTTCTTTTAACTCATTCAAATTGTTGTTTAGGTTCACTACATCTTTCTGTAAACTCATGAGCTTTTGTTCTTCTTCAACGATTTGTTTCTGATAAGTTTTCACCTGCTCATAATCGGCTTTCATCGAAACCAAAATTTCTCTTCTTTTTTCTCTGATGAAGACTTGTTTTAAGTCTGTAAATATTAGTTCCAATTCATTTGTTAAAGCGGCTAATAAGTCTTGTTTAGCGCGGCTATCATCTAAACAAGTTTGAAGATTTTTTTGGTTCAGTTCAAGTTCCTTCTTTAGTTGCTCAATCTGATTATTTCCAGCCAAAATCACATTATCAGATTCTAGTAAATTCAGATTTAATTGCTGCAATAATTTAAGTTTTGTTTGTAGCTCTTTTAACTGAATTTCAAGACTATCCTTTTGTTTAGTTTTATTTGTAATCAAGGCTTCAATTACCACAGTATTGCTATCATCTAACTCCTTTGGCAACAAGCTGTTGTTTTGCTTGAAGGTATCAATGTTTGTTTGAATATCAAGCTCCAATTGAGGAATCGAAATCATTAGGTTTTCTGTTTCCAATTTTTGCTTCAACAAAGCGGATTCCAAAAGCTTTTCTTCTTCTAAATTAAGTTTGATTTTTTGTTCCTGATGATTAATTTTTTCAGGCCATTTTTCAGACATGGTATTAGGTAAATGAGTCAAATAAGGATGTTCTTCCGAGCCACATAATGGACAAGGTTTTCCCTTTTCCAACAAGTTTCTTTCAGCTTCAAATTTGCTGATGAGTCTTTCCATCTCAAAAGCTTCACGGAGGGTATTTAAATGGCCTTCAAGCTCGTTACGACTCTGTTGCTTCAACAATAAATCATCATGGACTTTTGTACTAGTTGTCTTTAATTGTTCAAGTACTTGCTGCTTTTCACTGAAGGATATTCTTTGAGTTTGTAAGTGGCTTGCTATTCGTAACTGGTCTTTACAAACTGAAATAAGATTGGGTAAATCCCTTAAGTTAGTTTCTATTTCTTCAATCTTACTATCTAATTGAAGTGCTTTTAATTCATCAAGCTTATTCTTGATTTCTGTTTGATTCAAAACTGTTTTTTGGATAGCTAATTCTGCCAGTTTCAGTTTGATTTCCAATTCCGGTTTGGCCTGTAAAATCAATTCTTTCGACTGATTTAAAGTAAGAATTTGCTTTTCAACTTCATCGAGTTTTACATACAGAATTTTAATATCAGATAATTGCGTATCGAGTTTTTCTAAGTGCTTTTTTTCAAGCAAAAATGTTTGTAATCGATTCAGTTCAGCCTCTGCTATTGTTCTGTTTTTTTGTAATTCATTTAGATTAACATCCTGCCTTTTTATCTGTTCCTCCAACAAACCTAGTTCACTTAAAACAGTATTGTGATTTTGTTTTGTTGATTTGATTTCTACATCCTTTTCATCAGCCAATCTCAATTTCTCAAATAGCAACTTATTTTCTTTTTCTTGTTGATGAATAATCTCGCGGTTCTTATCAACTTCTACTTTTCTATTACCAGACTCAGTTTCAAGAACAGGAATTTGATTTTTGAGTTCTGTAGCTTTTTGTTTCCAGATTTCCATTTGTTGTTGAAGCTGATTCAACACAGATAATGGCTTGTTAAAAGGAAGTGTTTGGTTGTGGTTTTCCAATTCCCTGAACATGTGGGTATAATTGGAGTATTCATCAACAAAAGCTTTCTCCTGTAACGCTAATCCCGATAATTTTTCTGTTAAAGTTGTTATCTTTTCTAGCAAGTTTTTACGCTCTTGTAAAAGGTCTTTTTCTTTTTTGCTGTTTGATTCTAATAACTTGTTTTCAAGCAATATATTTTGGTGTTCCAATCTTTGCTCTTCATCAAGCAAAACAACATCTTTTATTTTCTCATTTAACTTATTGAGTTCTGCACCAACAGTTGTTGTTTGCTCATATACAAATGATGAAATCTCAGAATAAACAATACTATCAGTTATCTTCTCCAATAACTCGCTGCGTTCATTTTCACTGGCTTTTAAGAACCTGGTGAAATCACCCTGAGACAACATTACAGAGCGAAGAAACTGTGAAAAATCCAATGAAGTAATTTCTACAATTTTCTTTTTTACTACTGATAATGGATGCCCACAAATGATATCTCCACTTAAAAAAGACAATTCCATTTTAGCTCCCTGAATGGCTCCATCCGATTTTCTTCCTGCACGGTGATTAGACCATTTGCATCGGTAAGATTTATCATTTACTTCAAACTCAATTTCTGCAAACGACTCCCCGGTATGTCGGGTCATGATATCATTGGAATCACCTTTATCATGACGATGAACTTCACCATACAAAGCCAATGTAATGGCATCGAGAATGGTGGTTTTGCCTGCACCTGTGGGACCGGTGATAGCAAATAAACCGCTCTCGTTTAAAGGACTTTCATCAAAACGAATAAGGTGTTTTCCTCTTAAAGAATTGAGGTTTAAAAAATGGATGGAAAGTATTTTCATGAGTGCTTCTCTCCTTCCATCATGTTTATAGCTAAATCAAAAGTTTCTAAAAGTTCTTTGGCTGTTACTTCATCTACATTCATGGTTTCACACTTTTTAACAAAAACCGAACGTGGATTTAAATCCGCTAATTCAAAGGCCTTATCGACTTGCTCACTCAAACTTTTAACAGGTGTATTACGAATTTGTCTCAAGAAAAATTCTTCAATAAAAGGTTTATTGGAAAGAATCGAACCTATTTCCTCCTGCACATTCACTTCGAACTTATCTGTAATCAGTTGCAGCTCCAACCAGGCAGGAAGCTCACTGTTTATTTCATTTATCTTAGTGATTTTATCTTTCAGTTCATTCAGGTTTCCTTTTAAACGAATGAGTTTTCTAAAGACAGGAATTTCATGTTTATTGATTTGTAATTCTTTTCCTTGTTCTGTTTCAATTACAAGTACTTGTTTGATGTCTTCGTTCTCTGAAAAACTCAAAGCAATGGGTGAACCAGAATAACGAATATGCTGAAGTTTGTTTACCAGCTGTGGTCGGTGTAAATGACCTAGCGCGATATAATCAAACTCCTTTGGAAACTGACTTGCAGCAATTTGTCCGAGGCTGCCTACATGAATTTCTTTTTCACTGTCTGAAGGTTCAGCACCTGCAGCATATAAATGTCCGGATCCAATAACAGGAATGTGCTTTTCTTTATAAGGCAAAATATACTGAGCCAGATTCTGGTAATGACTTGAAATACCCTGTTTTATTCGGGCTTCTCGTTCTTCAGTACTTTCACCTGAAACAGATAAACGAATATCTCTATCGCGAAGAAAAGGAACTGCAACTACCACTAATTCAACTTCATGATTGGAATTGTAAACCGGAATAATTTGTTCTTCACTATTTTCAGGAACACCACCAATTACATGAATATTTAAATATTGTAATAAGGTTTTAGGCGCATTTAAGGTTGAAACCGAATCGTGGTTACCACCAATAATAATAACGCACTTACAGGAAGTATTTTTTATTTTAAGCAGGAAATCATAATACAATTTTAATGCCTCATTGGAAGGATTACCCGAATCAAAAATATCACCGGCAACGAGCAAAACATCAATGGAATTTGTATGAATAAAATCCAACAGCCAATTCAGAAACATCTGATGCTCTGTGGTTCTTTCGAATTGTTCCAATCGTTTCCCAAGGTGCCAGTCGGCTGTATGAAGTATTTTCATTTGGGAGCTAAAATAAAGAAAGTATTTGCGAAATGAATGAGGTAATTATTTGAAATTGGCTTACTCCATTTTGATTTACGATTTTAAATTGAAGATTTACGATTAGGGATTTTTGATTTCAGTGTCTTAATTGATGATACTACAATGGAAAGTATTTCATTAACCTCTTTTTTAATAAACTCTATTCTATCCGATTGCACTAAACCGCTTTCTTCTAAAATCTCCAACCAGTATTGCGTCTCATCTGTTTCTTCTTCTACAATCTTTAATTTATTAATAAAATCAGCTGTTGATTTGGCCCTGCATGCTGCTCTATAGTTAGCTCCAACCGAAGTTGAACTTCGAACAATTTGTTTTGCGATAGCCCATGCAGAGGGCTTACTTGGCAATTCATCAATTAGCTTAATTACCTCCAAACCTATTTGTTTAGTCCGTAATTTTAATTGTTCCTGCATAATCCTTAGTTTATTTATTTACGATTTTAGATTTTAGAATTACGATTTTCTCCACTCGTAAATCATAATTGGTAATTCTAAATTCATAAATCGTAAATCTAAATTCGTAAATCCAAAATCGCAAATCTAAATTCATAAATCCGAATTCATAAATCATAAATCTAAATTCGTAAATCCAAAATCATAAATCTAAATTCATAAATCGTAAATCTAAATTCGTAAATCCAAAATCGCAAATCTAAATTCATAAATCTTAAATCAAAAAGGGCCTGCAGATTTCTCTGCAAGCCCTTTTTTCTAAAATGAAATAAGATTAGTTTTTCATCAATAAAACCTTTTCAAACGATTGATTGCTGTTTACTATTACTTGATAAATTCCACTTGGCCAAGCAGCTGCATTCAACTCAATTGAATTTGATTTACCTGCAGTTTGTTGATACATCACTTTTCCTTGCATATCATAAACGGTTAAATCATCATAACCGCTTAAATCTGATAACAATTCAACTCTGAACATATCGTGAGTAGGATTAGGAAATACTCTTAAACCTTTGCTGTTTAATAAACTTGTTTCAACTCCTAAAACCTGAGTTCCTTCAACAAATTTGTTAGCAATTGCTTCATTTAAATCAAATGTTGCACCATTGTCAATTCTACCTTGAGGGTCGATTAATAATCCTGCTACATGTATGTGTTCCATCTTCCAGCTTGGATCTAAAATCACGCTAAAATTGTGTGTAAATGCATCATTCTCTTTGATAGTAGCAGGAAAAGAATTGTTCAATCCAGCAAAATTCGGATAGATAATTCTTCCAACATGTCGGTAAGTCATTTGAGCAGCCGGTACCGGATTGGGCAATTTCTCATAACCACCCATTTCACCATTTCTGTTATTTGAATACGCATTCGATTGATCCCATCCATCACCTGTTCCGGTAACACTGTCTTCAATTAATACAAATGCAATCTTATAAGCACCAGTTAAGTTCTGGTTGAACTTGGTTGTTAAACTTACTTTTAATTCTTTGGTGGTATTGTTTAATGTAGCGCCTGCAATGATTCCGCCTTTTGGAGCAACAGTAATTCTTGTTAAGAAATCTGCTTCAACTGCTGATGGATCAATATCAGCGCCACGATCTACCAATAAACTTGGGTAACCTCCGATTAAGTTTCCTAATCCACCATCATAATTTGCATTGGTCATTGGATCACCATTATGAACAGCAATACCCAAAAACAATTTGCCATATTTATCATCCATTTTTTGAAGATAAACAGCACCACGAGGGCACCACTGACACCAGGTTCCGGTTCCTTCTTCAGCTACAACTACTTTACCTTTTGCAGGTACAATCGGAGTTTCTGTCAATGTTTTCGTATTGTCTGCTGCATCATCATCAGCTACAGTATTAACTTTTACAACAGTTGCAGAAATGGTATTGGTTCCTTCTGCCATTGTAATTTCATTGTCGAGTACAAAACTTTGTGTTGCCAAACTTGCGATATTCAATCCTGAAAAAGTTTTGTTCTGTATAGTTCCATTGTGATTCAAACTTAATTCAACAGATGTAATTGCAGTTGTACCAAGATTTCTAATTTCAATAGTTGGTTTAACAGATTTACCTGCTAACAAACCATTTACTCCTCCAACCATGGTTAATGCAGCGTTGTTACTTGGTAAAGTATATGATGTATAAGTATAACTTACATCGTCAATATAATAAGAACTACCGTTGGTTGGATAGATATTCAATCCAGCTACCTGACGATACATGTTTTGGAAAGTTCCTTTTGAAACATCATTAAAAAGTATCTCCCAATTGTTTTGGTTCAGATTCACTTTTACATCCAGTTTAAACCATTCGTTCTGAGTATAAGTGCCTTTTAACAAACTTCCTGAAAGTGTGTTCACCAAATTAAAAGTACCATCTTCAGCGAAATTCAAATCTAAACTCCAGCCTTTTCCAACAAGCGTTTGTTCCTGTAAATTGAAATAGGCCTTTTTGTTGGCATCTATAAAAATCCACAAAGAAAGATTGAGATTACCGGTATTGTGGTTTCCTCCAAAAGGTAAAACAATATCAGCAGGACCACCATTGGTGGCAGTTGAAGAAAAGTAAAGCGAATTACTTCCACTTTTGGCTTTTGCATTGCTGATTTTAATGTCGTCTGCTCCACCCGGCGTTCCTGCCCAGGTTTTCCATGTAACATTGCTGGTTCCTAAATAATTTCCTGCTGTATAGCTATCGAAATTATCTGAAAAAGTTTGTGCACCTGCAGGTAAAATTAAGCATGATGCAAGAAGAGATAATAAGTAGTTTTTTGTCATATTCAAGGGTGTGTTTAAATCAAATATAACAAAAATGAGCAAACTATCTAATTGAGAGTTTGCTCATTACCTTAAATAAATTTAATTACTCAGCTTTATTACCAAACCTAATTTGCACATAGTTTACTAACTGACTCAATTCATCATCTGTTAAAACAGCATTTGCTGGCATGGCTAAATTGTATTTGATTCCATTCACAAGAATCTCTCCTTTTTGTCCGTTGCGTATAATACCAGCAATTGAATCGGGATATTTTTTTAT
>JBIPMI010000244.1:0-4770 GCA_044369215.1 Bacteroidia bacterium
GCTTTAAATGCAGAAGGTGGAAACTTTATGACAGATGGATTTGGAAAGATGTTCTTCAGTGACAGATTAACCTTAGTAAATCAGGATATTTTGGGATGGTCAACACAAACAATATACGATACATTAAAAACTACTTTGGGAACTCCTGATTTAAAAGAACTGGTTTCATTAGAATGTGATGGTGGTACAGGGCATATTGATTTATATGTAAAATTGATTGATGAACAAACCATCATCATGTCACAATATCCTTCAGAAATTACAGCACAAGACAGGCAAATAATTGAAGATAACTTTCAGGCTATTTCAAACATGACGAGCACCTATAACAGACCATTTAGAATTTTAAGAGTTGAACATCCAACCAATAATGCAGGCAAGCATACTAGAAAATCATGTACCCAAATTGATGCTGATGCAAGAAATTTTATCAATGGAGTAACAGTTAATAATAGTTTCATTTTCCCTTCATATTATGATGGAAAAACCGGTAATAAAGAGCAACATGAGCGTATCATGTCATATTTTTATAGAACATTACCAGGTTATAATATTGTACCAATTGATAGCAGAGATTTATCTCCATTAGGAGGAGCAATACATTGTATTACGATGCAAATTCCGGCTGAAAACCCGATTCGATTCTGGCATCCTTCTGTTGATGGTATTCAAGCTAATTTAGATAAATACCATATCATCGCTAAAATCAGTAATACAAGTGGTATTAAAACTGCAAAATGTATTTACAGGAAAAATAAAGGATCATGGACAACCGTTAGTTTAACAGATTCATCGGGTTATTTTATTGGAGATATTTTAAATAGTGGTTTAAGTGGTGATGATGAAATCGAATACTATTTAGAAGCAGAAAGTAACAATGGGAAAACAGCAAATAAACCAATTACAGCAAAAAATGGTGGTTATTACAAAATCCGTTTAAGAATTCCTTCAGGATTTGAAGATGATATGGTTCAAAGAAACAATCACTTATTTACAGCTTATCCTAATCCTGCAAAAGAATTCGTTAATATCAATTTTCAAATCATAGAAAAAGCAGATATCAAGTTAAATATTTATGATGGTTTAGGGAAATTAGTTTATAGAGAAAACCATGATCAAATAAAACCGGGTGTATATACCAGTGAAGTAAATATCGAATCTCTACCACAAGGAATTTATTTTTACTCTTTACTCATTAATAACAAAACAAGTTTGTCTAAAAAATTAAGAATAGACAAATAGTAACCTTTGAAATTATAAATATTAAAAACAAAAAATCCCGCTAATTAGTGGGATTTTTTGTTTTTATGAGCGACAAGAACAAGACATTAAATGGTCATTTATCATTCCTGAAGCCTGCATATAAGCATAACATATAGTTGAACCAACAAAAGTAAATCCCCGACTTTTCAAAGCTTTGCTCATGGCATCACTTTCGGGACTTGTAGCCGGAATATTCGCGTTTGAATTGGGTTGATTATCTATCGTTTTACCTTTTGTGAATTGCCAGATAAAAGCATCAAAACTACCAAACTCATTTTGGATGGCAATAAAAGCTTTTGCATTTTTAACCGTTCCGGATATTTTTAATTTGTTTCTTATAATGCCTTCATCCAATAACAATCTGGCTAAATCTTCCTCATTAAATTTTGCAACTTTTTTCACATCAAAATTAGCAAATGCCTTTTTGAAACCTTGTCGTTTATGAAGGATAGTTTTCCAGCTTAATCCGGCTTGAAAACTATCCAAAACAATAAATTCAAAGTGCTTTTTATCATCGTGTACAGGCTTACCCCATTCATTTTGATGATAAGCCAGCATCAATTCATCTGAACCCGGCCAGGTGCAATTCATGACTATAACTTAGAAGAACAATCCAAATAAATCATTTCCAAAAATAAGCACCATCAGCGTTAGAAGAATCATCATTCCTACATATTGAGCTCTTTCCAAAAACTTTTCACTCAAAGGTCTTCTCAATATTATTTCAATCAATAAAAACACTACATGTCCGCCATCTAAAGCAGGGATTGGTAAAATATTCATGAAAGCTAGTCCTAATGAAATAAGCGCAGTTAATACCCAAAACTTCTGCCAAATCCATTCGCCTCCATAAAATTTTGCGATTCCAATAGGACCTTGGACAGCTTTATTAACAGCGATATCACCTTTAAATATTTTCTGCCAACCCATTATTTGAGTTTGAATAGTTTCAACTGCTTTATTGTAACCGGCAGGAAAAGATTCAAAAAATCCAAACTTTACAGTTTCATATTCAAAATCTTTAGTATCAGGTTTAAAGCCAACTAAGCCATTTGGATCAATCTGAATTTGCAACACAAGTTCTTGACCACCTCTTAATAAAGTAAAGTTAGTAGGTAATCCTTTTCTATTGTTTACAATAGTTTTAAAATCATCAAAGTATTCAACTGAAATGGTATCAACTTTTGTGATAACATCATTTACCATTAAGCCAGCCTTTTCTGCCGGAAAACCAGGAGTGATTTCATTAACAAAAAAATGCATTCTTGGTGAGAAGAAATCAGCTTTTGCCGAACTAAACTTTTTAATAAAATCAGAAGGAATAGAAACATTAATTTCTTCACCGTCTCTCAAAACTGTATAGTTAACTCCGTTTCCAAGAATGTGTTCGATTTTTAAAGCCTCTTCAAAACGAATGATATTTTCGCCATTAACTTTTAATAACTTATCCCCTGTTTTAAAGCCATATTCTTTGGCTAATTCAGAAGGAACAATCCCATTTTTTACTGAATCATTTTTAGTATACTTTTCACCATAGGTATAACTCAACATCGCAAAAATGATAATACCTGTAATAATATTTACTATTACACCACCAACCATAACTATTAAACGTTGCCAAGCTGGTTTGCTTCTGAATTCCCATGGTTGAGCTGGTTGTTTCATTTGCTCTGAATCCATGCTTTCATCAATCATGCCGGCAATCTTAACATATCCGCCTAAAGGCAACCAACCAATCCCCCATTCAGTATCACCTCTTTTGAATGAAAATAATTTAAAATTCCAGGCATCAAAAAATAGATAGAATTTTTCCACTTTAATTCCAAAAGCTCTTGCAGCTAAATAATGCCCAAACTCGTGGAGAATAACCAAAATCGAAATTCCCAAAATCAATTGGGACGCCATAATCAATACCTGCATAGTCAGTTTCTAATGAGGTGCGAAAATAGGTTTCAAAATTCAATTTACCATGAACCAGTTTGGTTTCTGTAAATAGAATCAACCGATTAAATAAAAGATAATAAATAATCAACCTTTATTCAAGATAACCAACAACTTAGAAGCTACAAAATAACTGATAACAAAATTTTAACCATGTATTTTTATGTCAAAACAAAAATCCCTAAGGAAAATCGATCATTCCTAAAATTGATTGGCACTTAAATTTCTTTCGGATGCAATGATCAAACAATGACTAAAAATCCTAAACTCAATGATAAAATTATCGATTATCCGTATGTTTTACCTATAAATCTTGTTTTGTAATTCTTAGCACATTGAAATGCGAATTAGGATTGCCAAATGATTTTAATACCGCAATATCATTGGGCTAAAGCCGCAAAGCTATTGTGGTAACAGGAAGATTTCTTTGGGATTATGAATTCCATAGTTGCTAGGAACTATAGGGCAGTTTAAGGTTTTACAGGTTAACTTTGGGATACTTGTTAAAATTATTAAAGGTTTTAAAAAAAAACAAAAATTATGGTTTACCTAAAGGAGGATTAAAATTGTTAATTCTAAAAGGAATTTGCTTGAAAAAGGTTAAACCCAACTATAACTAAAAAAACTACCAACAAACTGAAATTCAATCAATTTTACCGAAAATATAAAAATCAGTACGAATATCCGCATGTTTACCAATAATTTATTTTAGAAAAACTCTAGACATTTTAAAATTGATTTTTGACTTTAAATAAAGACAAGATGAATTAAAAATGGAATCCTGTTTTTTATAAAAATTCCTAAAATCCAGAATGGATGACATTATTGTAGAAAATAAAATACGGGTTAAAACCAGCCCCAACTCAGAAACGCGGACCAAAGGTCCGCGTTTCTGAGTTGGGGCTGGTTTGGTTTACAGCATTTTTCTATAAACATGTGACCGCCTTCAGGGTCATTAATTTCATTGAATAGAGCAATTTAATTCCAAAAAGCTTTTTGAAAATGATTCTCAATTCATATACAAGATTTATAAAAAATACTACCGATATTCATACAAATTTTCGTTATATACTATCTTGGAATTTATTTAAACCATGAACATTATCAGAACTAGATACTAAAATATTTTTACTGGTAGACATGCGGATAATCGTATAAAAGAAATATGAATAAATTAGATTCCTCTGCAGTAGTAAAATCTGTTTATTCATTTGAATTTTTAGGATTAGGACAAAAAGATGCCGTTGATGAGAATGACCTTGAATCTGCTTTATTAGTCCATCTGCAGGACTTTATGATTGAGATGGGTAATGGGTTTTGCTTAGAATCAAGACAAAAGAAAATTCTTATTGGTGATACAAATTATTTTATTGATTTGGTATTTTATCACAGAATATTAAAATGCCATATTTTGGTAGAATTAAAAGTAGTTCAATTTGCCCCTTTACATATTGTTCAATTAAATACCTATGTTAATTATTTCAAAAAGGAAATCAAACAAAAGGGAGATAAGGCACCAATAGGGATTTTGTTAGTTACAAATAAAAACAAACCATTAGTTGAATA
>JBIPMI010000245.1:0-4769 GCA_044369215.1 Bacteroidia bacterium
ATTCCCGGAGAGTCTCCTCCTGATGTAAATACTGCAATTTTCTTCATGCCATAAAAATAAAAAAGCCGTTCCACATTTGAAACGGCTTTTTATAAGATTTTTGTTAAGAAATAAATTCTACAATTCAGCTTTTAGCTTACAAGTTAATGAACCTGTTGTTGCATTTAAAGCTGTAGCAGCAATTAAAATGAAACCACGTTTTCCATCAGCTCTTTTGTAAGCAAGTACCTGACCATTGATTAAGTTAGGAATTCTATCAACACCACTAGCCCAAGTTAAATTTTCTAATTCTGTGTAGAAGTTAGAAGCATTTAATGCATCAAAGCTAGATTGGTTTAAGTCAGTTGTTAAATAAATAGTTTTGTTTTTAGCAGTCCAGGTTGAAATTTCAGTAGCCCATCCTGTTCCGGCTGTAAAATTGTAATCAGGTGAGTAGATTGCATTTCCAACTGAACCAGCTGAATTGTAGAAATAAACGAAATCAACTTTACTTGAATTATCTCTTGCTAATTCAGTACCGGTTGTTCCTGCTTTGTAACGAGCAAAATTGTTAGCTACGCCAAAGAAACGGTATTGGTTAGTGTTGTTGCTAGGAGCTCCTAATAAAATTTGCTCCGAAGTAGCGATACTATTGATTGAAGCAACAAAATTAGCAGTTGTAACTTTGTCTTTGCTATCTGTAACAGTAACTAAATAAGTAATTTTATCACCATCGTTAATTGCAATTTGGCCTTTAATAACATCATAATGAGTCAATAAAACGTCTTTTGCATCATAAGTTTTGCTTACGATTGTGTTGGTTGCAGCACCTGTAACAGCTCTGGTAATTTTGATAGATTTGATTTTAACATCAGTATCAGCGCTTGCTTCAATATCTAACATAATTGAATCAACTTGTGACGAGTATGAAGCACCTGCAATACCATCGTTTAAAAGCACTGTTGGAGCAGCTTTTTCAGCGTCAATAGTATCTTCAGTTGTACATGATGTAAATGCAACAGCGCTCAATGCTGTTAATACAAACATAGTTCTAAATAACTTTTTCATATTTTATTTGGTTTTTTTAAGTTTTACAAAAATAGGTATTTGTTTTAAATAATTCTTAAGCATTACTTTCATTTTGATTATCATCAAAATTCATGTCAAAAGTATGTTCCTGGTTAAACTCATCAAAATTGTAGTCTGCCATCAAATCTGTTTTTATATGATTTACAGTTTCATTTAAGGCTTCTACAAATTTGTTGAAATCTTCTTTGTAAAGAAAAATTTTGTGCTTCACAAAGTTGCCGTCTTCAAACCTTTTTTTACTTTCAGTAATAGTAATGAAATAATCTTTTCCTTTGGTTGCTTTCACATCAAAGAAGTAGGTTCTTTTACCTGCTCTGATTTTTTTCGAATAGATTTCTTGTTTGTCGTTTTTATTAAACTCGTCCATTGCTCGTTTTTCTCTAAAGTGGGGGCAAAATATAAGTTCAGTTTCTGATTTCAAAACTTTTTAACTCACCTTTATTTGTGAGGTGTTGATAACCTTTGCTGACTTACTTATTCTTCCTTACTTTGTTTGGCAAAAATCTCAGAATATTTACCATTTTTTAACATTAAATTATCATGATTTCCTTCTTCAATAATTTCACCATTTTCCAATACAATAATCCTATTTGCATCTTTTACACTGCTTGCTCTGTGACTTATTATAAAGCTTGTTTTTCCTTTCATTATAAGCTGTAAGTTCTCCAGAATTATAGATTCTGTGAGTGTATCTAATGCACTTAAGCAATCATCCATTATTAAAATTTCGGGATTTTTTATAAATGCGCGGGCTATGGCAACTCTTTGTTTTTGGCCACCTGATAAACTAACCCCTCTTTCTCCAATCACAGTAGAAAAACCTTCCTTAAAATTTTTAATATTTTCGGTCAAAGCAGCCTCATTTGAGGCATTCTTAATTTTTTCTAAATTTTGATGATTGGTTGCCAAGCCAAACGAAATATTATTTAAAATACTATCACTAAAAAGAAATACTTCCTGAGGAACATAGCCTATACTTCTTCTATAACTTCCTAAATTAATATTCTTTAAATCAATTCCATCTATCAATATTCTTCCTTCGGTTGGTTCTAATAATCTTAAAAGTAGATTGGCTATACTGGTTTTTCCTGAGCCTGTATTCCCTAAAATTGCTAGACTTTCTCCTTTTTTTAAAGTGAAATTGATATTTTTTAAGGCTTTTTCACTCTTTTCAGTATAAGTTAAGCCAATGTTCTCAAATTGTATAAATTCATTAAAAGTAAACTCTGATAAATTAGTGGACTGTATTTCTGGTTTTGTATTTAAAAACTCATTTATTCTTGCTTGCGAAGCTGCTGCTCTTTGAACTAAACTGCTTGTCCAGCCTAAACTAGTTACAGGCCAGGTTAACATATTTACATAAATTACGAATTCTGCAATATTTCCTAAACTGGCTCTTCCATTTAATACTTCAAAACCTCCTGCCACAATGGTTATAAGCGTGCTCAATCCTGTTAAAAAAAACATCAATGGAAAAAATACTGCATCGGTTTTAGCTAAGTCTAATTGCTTATTTCTGTAATCTTCACCCATTTCTTCAAATGCAGTTTCTGATTCTTTCTCTGCCGCAAATGCTTTTATAACTCTTATTCCTGAAAATGCTTCCTGAACAAATGAAGTTAAATCAGATAATTTTGATTGAATGGCATCGCTTTTCCTGTTAATAACATTATTTACGTAAAATATTGAGTAAGACAAGATTGGTAGCGGAAGGATTACTAACCAGGTTAAATGGGTATTGACAGAAAACATTGCCCACAATACTAAAATTATAGTTACAACTAAATTGATGGCATACATAATCGCTGGTCCAACATACATTCTTACCCTACTTACATCTTCGCTGATTCTGGCCATAAGATCCCCAGTGCTGTTCTTTCTGTAAAATGATAAGGATAAATCTTGGTAATGAGAATAGATCTCATTTTTCATGTCGAATTCAATATGCCTACTCATAACAATGATGGTTTGGCGCATTAAGTACATGAAAAGCCCTCTAAATAAGGCAAGTACGATTACAAGTATTCCAAAGAAAAGTAAAATTAATCCGGTTTTATCTTCAATATTAGTACTAAGTTTTGTGCCTTTAAATTCCTGGTAAATTTTTAGGTTTTCCATAACTAAATCTATGGCTATCCTTACTGATTGAGCGGGAAAGACCGCAAATAAGTTTGAGAGACTTACGAATACAATCCCTCCAATTAAATGCCATTTATATTTTAGAAAATATTTATTTAGTTTTTTTAGAGATTTCAAAGCTGATTTTTATGGTGCAAATTAAGGACTCTTAAAAGTAATCTTTAATTTATTCTTTAGTTGGTATTAGAAAAATTACATTTTAACAAAAATCATAATTTGTAAAACATGGTTTTTTGAGGAATAAATCCTTTAAAGTAATAGGTTTTAGCCATAAGATAAATCGTAATTTGATAAAGCTATTTTCAAATTTATTTGGAAGGTGTTCAAAATTGAAAATAAAACCTACTTTTGCGCCCACCAAAAACCAGACAAAAATACCTAACTATGTCAAACTCAGAAATTTTTGCCCAACTAGCAACTTACGATCACGAGCAAATTGTGTTTTGTAATGATAATGCTACAGGCCTAAAAGCAATTATTGCTATTCACAATACCGTGCTTGGTCCCGGTTTGGGAGGAACACGTGTATGGAATTACGCAACCGAAGCAGAAGCTATCAACGATGTTTTGCGCCTTTCAAGAGGCATGACTTACAAAGCTGCTATCTCAGGATTAAATCTTGGTGGTGCAAAAGCTGTTATTATTGGCGATGCTTCAAAGATTAAAACTGAAGCTTTAATGCGCAAATTCGGTCGTTTTGTCGAAAACCTAAATGGTAAATATATAACTGCTGAGGATGTAAATACTACAACTAAAGACATGGAATATGTTCACATGGAAACTGAAAATGTAGTTGGTTTACCTGAAAGTATGGGTGGAGGCGGTGATCCTTCTCCTGTTACTGCTTATGGCGTTTACATGGGGATGAAAGCCAGTGCTAAGCAAGTATGGGGTACTGATAGTCTTGCAGGTAAAAAAGTTGCTGTTCAAGGTGTTGGTAAAGTTGGTGGTCATTTATTGGAATTCTTGCACAAGGAAGGCGCTTCTTTGGTCATTTCTGATATAAATGAAACTACTTTAAAACATTATGCAGATACACTTGGTGCAAGAGTCGTAAAAGGTGATGAAATCTATTCGCAAGATGTTGATGTATTTGCTCCATGTGCTTTAGGTGCAATTTTAGATACTGAACATATTAATATGTTAAAAGCTGCTGTTGTTGCCGGAGCTGCAAATAACCAATTGGCTGATGAAAATATCCATGGTCCTTTATTGATTGAAAAAGGCATCACTTATGCTCCTGATTTTTTAATCAATGCAGGCGGATTAATCAACGTTTACCAGGAACATATCGGTTATAACAGAGAAACAGCTTACAGAAAGGCTGAGCATATTTTTGATGTTACTCTCGAAATTTTGAAAATTTCTGCAACCGAAAATATTCATACTCAAAAAGCAGCTATGAATTTGGCTGAAAAAAGAATTCTTGATATGTCAAGAGTTCATTCGACTTTCTAAAACCCAAAATCAGCGGAAAACCGCAAACGTTCTTTCTTTTATGGCATCCAATAAGTTATAACGTTTGTGGTTTTCTGCTCAATATTAATTGTATGTTAAATAGA
>JBIPMI010000246.1:0-4746 GCA_044369215.1 Bacteroidia bacterium
GTTAACTCTCATATCATCAAAATAGATAATAGTTGAATCTGTTAAAGTTAATGGATCTTGAAAATCAGGCATAAAAGCAATGATTGGATATTTTCCAGTTTTTGATGTGAAATCAAAAACAACATCTACCCACTGATTTAATTGAGTTACAGGCTTAGTGCTACCTTGTTCTAAGGTACCGGCAGCGCCGCCTTCAAGTTTAAATCTAACTGGAGAAATACGTGATTTCCATACTTTAATATGAACATATTTTCCGTTAGTTACATCAGCTGAACCCAAAGTATCTGCTCTGTTACTCCAGAATCCACCCCAAGGCATTCCACCTTGTGCTGTTCCTCTGCGAGTAAATTTCATTACTTTGTTACTGTAATTGATACCTGATTTATCAGGATTATCAATGATGCTGAAGGTTTCTGTTACAGCATGTTTTGTTGGGTCATCCCAGTCTCCGTTTGCCATAACATTTAAGTTTTGACCATTTGTGGTCCCATCTTCAAAATTCATGATGGTTTGTGCATTTGCTCTGTTCGACATAAACAAAGCTGCACCTGCTGCCAAGAGTAATAGTTTTCTCATTGATTTTTTTTTTAGGTGTTGATTTGGTGTTTTTAATTTATTTGATTTCGAATTCTGCTGTTTCTACTTCATTAGAGTTTTTGCCAATAAATAACTTGAATTTACCGGGCTCCAATACTCTTTCCATATTGGCATTATAGTACATTAAATCTTCTTTGTTTATGGTGAAACAAATTTGTTTTGATTCACCTGCTTTCAAAGAAATTTTACTAAATCTTTTTAATTCTTTCAATGGCCTGGTGCTTGTACCAACTAAATCCTGAACATACAATTGCACAATTTCTGAACCATCCATTTTACCTGTATTTTTAATTTCAATACAAGCTTCAATTGTTTCATCAGCTGTAAAGCTAGTTTTATTTAGCTTTAAGTTGGTATACGAATAATTGGTATAACTCAAACCATATCCAAAAGGATAAAGTGGAGTATTCTCAATATCTAAATATTTGGAAGAATATTTGATGTTGTTATCAAAAGGGCGACCTGTATTTTTTGAAGCATAATAAATTGGGATCTGTCCAACACTTCTAGGAAATGTCATGGTAATTTTTCCTGATGGATTATAATCACCAAACAAAACACTACTGATTGCAGGTCCTGATTGTGTTCCTAAAAACCATGTTTCTAAAATTGCCGGAATGTTTTTATCCTCCCATGAAAGTGCCAAGGGTCTGCCATTGCTCAATAATAAAACAATTGGTTTACCTAATGCATGCATTCTTCTTAAAAGTTCTTGCTGGTTTGATGGAATTGTAATATCAGAACGACTTGCAGCTTCTCCACTCATGCCTTCAGATTCACCTAAAGTTAATACGATGATATCAGCTCTGCCAGCTACTTCAATGGCTTCATTGATTAATTCTTCTTTGCTTCTTTTGTCGAGGAATTCCTGGATATGCATTTTTTTGATTAACACAGTATCTTCAGTAACATTAGCACCCATAGCATACAATAATTCTGCTTTTCCTGCAGTTCTTGCAACAACAGCATCCCATAAGTTCTTCGATTGCATCCAATTTCCAGCACCACTCCAGTTGCCAATTAAATCTCTTTTGTTTTTAACAAACGGACCAATGAATGCAATTTTACCTGTTGCTTGAAGAGGTAATAAATTGTTTTCATTTTTTAATAATACCATCGCTGCTTTTGCAATTTCCTCAGCTGTTTGCAAATTGGCAGGTGTCATGATAGCTGTTTTTGCAGTTTTGATATTTGAATATCTGTAAGGATCTTCAAACAAACCTAATTGCCATTTCGCATCCAGAATTCTGTAAACAGCAATATCAATATCTTCAATCTTTACTTGTTTATTTTCTATTGCTTTTTTCAAATATGTGTTATAAACAGAACCTTGCATATCCATATCAATTCCGGCATTTATTGCAGCAACTCCAGCTTCATATTCATCAGCAACATTTCCATGGTAAACCATTTCGTTGATAGAAGTATAATCTGTTACAACAAATCCTTTGAATCCCCATTGCTTTCTTAGTAAATCATTCATGAGCCAACTATTTGCAGTTGCAGGTACTCCGTTAATTTCGTTAAATGAACTCATAACAGTTGCAGCACCGGCATCAATTGCTGCTTTATAAGGAGGAAGGTAAGTATTAAACATACTTTGCATACTCATATCAACAGTATTGTAATCTCTTCCTGCAATTGGTGCGCCATATAAAGCAAAATGTTTAACACAGCTTAAAATAGTTTCTTTGCTTTTTAAATCAGTACCCTGGTAACCTCTTACTTTAGCTCTTGCAATTGCAGAGCCTAAAAATGGATCTTCTCCTGATCCTTCTGCAACTCTTCCCCAACGTGGGTCGCGGGCAATATCAACCATTGGTGAATAAGTCCAGTGTAAACCATCAGCACTTGCTTCAACAGCTGCTATTCTTGCTGATTTTTCTGATAAAATGGTATCCCAAGCACATGATTCTCCTAATGGAAGTGGGAAGATAGTTTTATGACCATGAATTACATCATAACCAAATAACAAAGGAATTTTCAATCTTGATTTCATTGCTAAATCCTGCAATTTTTTAGTGTATTCAGGACTATATGCGTTGAAAATATTCCCACACTTTCCATCCATGATATCTTGTTTATAGGTATCACGAATTACCGGTCCGGTAACCGACATATCAGAAGTATATAAAGTTAATTGACCTAATTTTTCTTCAAGAGTCATTTTGCCAATTAACTCTTTAAGGAATGCTTCTTTGTCTTGATTTTTTCCGGGTTTATTTTGTGCGAAAATGAAATTGCTGCTCAATAGCAAAATCATTAAGGTTAGTATAGTATTTTTTATCTTCATGTTATTTTGTGATTGCGGGTGATTCAAATCCAAGGTTTTTTAATCCTCTTTGGATGTCTTTGTTTTTCATAAAAACATTCCAGATTAAAGAAGAGCGATAATTTTCTATCATCACAATTATTGGTCCTTGGTCAATAGCTAAATAGGATTGGGCTGTCCAGTTTTTACTTTCATTAAAGGCATCAACAAAACCATATTCACCCCAGATATCTTTTCCTTTATCAAAATAAAAATGTTTGAGTGCAGCCATACTTTCTTTTGGCGTATAAGGAAAAGCAGAGAGTGCAGCTGTAGGACTAATCACGCCTAAATCGTTATCCGGAGAATGAGCATTGTATCCTTCATGGTTATCGCTTGCAGTTAATCCCCAGCAGTTTTTACCATAACCTTTAAATTTATTTGGATTAACTACACAATGTTTATAATTAATCAAAGTATGATTCAGATTTTGTTGCCAGTAATCAGCGTATTGGTCTTTTAATCCTCTTGGGTCTAAACCTAAAAATGTATAATGTGAAAAGAATAATGGTCCTCCATAAGGGAATCCTAATTGTAAAGGAATATCATAATAAGATTTTCCGTTTTTAAAGAAACTTCCTGTTGCCCAACCTTTGTTGTAAACTTCCGGTTTGATGGCATAATTTTTTGAAGATGCAGCCAATACAAAAGCAATCAAACATTCATTCCAACCATGAATAGAGAAGTTCATGCTCCAACCATGATTTGGACTCCAATGCCAATACAATGCATCTTGCTGTTGGGTATACCAGTTCCATTCAGCAGCATCCCAAAGCCAGGTAATTCTGTTTCTTAGTTCATTTTCTTTAGGATTATTTGCATCAAAATATTCTTTAGCCGCAATTAATCCTGCAAATAAATAAGCAGATTCAACCACATCACCACCATCATCTTTTCTACTGAAAGGAATTGTTTTTCCTGTTTCACCATTTAACCAGTGAGGGAAAATTCCATGGTAATGATTTGCTTTTTCAAGGAACTTAACCATTTTCAAAAGATGCTTAACGGCAGTATCTCTGCCAATCCAGTTTCTTTGAACTGCAACAATAGTTGCCATGATACCAAAACCGGTTCCTCCGGTCGTTACAACTTCATTCCCATAATCATAAGCAATATTGCTTCGTTCTCTAGCTAAACCGCTTGTTGGGTGAGCAAAATCCCAAAAGTATTTAAAACTTTGTTTTTGTACTTCATCCAATAAAATCGAATCGTTTTTAATTTCAGATTTAATTGGCGCATGATAAATAGCCTTGTTTTCCTGGGCACAAGCGAATCCCCAAAAGAACATGGATAAGATGAATATTTTGATATATTTAAATTCTTTTATCATCAAACATTAGTTTAAAAACGGACTACTGAAACCACATTTTTTCATCCCTGTTTTTACTTCAGGGCAGCTCATAAATAAATTCCAACATAAACCCGTTCTGTAATTTTCTATCATTACAATAATTGGGCCTTGATCTATGGCTAAATAAGAATTGGCAAACCATTGGTCGTTCAGGTTTATCGCATCAACAAAACCTTGTTCTTTAAACATACGATCGCCAAGTTTATAATAGAAAAACTTAAGTGCTCTCATGGAATTTTCGGGAGTATAAGGCATAGCACTAAGAGCTGCGGTAGGACTTATAACACCAGGGTCATTGTTTGGTTCATGAGCTGCATATCCGCTTAAATTATTATCTGATGCAGTTAAACCCCAGCATTGGTTGCTATAACCAAAATGTTTTTTAGGATTCACAACACAATGGGTATAATTAATTAAAGTATGATTTACATTCTGCTCCCAATAATCGGCGTATTGGTCTTTAAGCTGATTAGGATTGATCCCTAAA
>JBIPMI010000247.1:0-4743 GCA_044369215.1 Bacteroidia bacterium
TTCTGCGGCCTAAATCGATGGCTGAGGAGTTTTCTGCAATACCCTATAAAAAGGGAATTCTATTTGTAAGTAATGAATTTAATATTGGATTTGTGAATCAAAAATATGAACGCTCTGAACAAAATTACAGCAATATATTTTATATAGAGGATTTACAAAATGTTCAAAATTCTATTTCTAAAAAGCAGCTCTGGAATGAAATTCAACAAATTAAAGCCCATGATGGACCTGTTTCTTTTAGCAGAGATGGCAAGAAAGCATTTGTTACTCGTAATCAGGTTTCGACAGATGACAATAACAACATTAAGGTATCCAAATTAGAACAATTGGTATTCATTAAAAAAAGTGGGTCTTGGATACGCGAAGAATCATTTGATTGGAATAGCAAAAGCTATTCAACTGGTCATGCAGTTATTGATACCAACAAGAATATTATCTTTTCATCAAACAAACCCGGAGGCTATGGTGGGGCAGATTTATATTTATCTGAATGGCAAAAAGACCATTATGCGGAACCTATTAATTTAGGTGCTACCATCAATACACCGCAAGATGAGCTATTCCCTTATGTGTCTTCAAAAGGGTATTTGTACTTTAGTTCTAATGGTTGGCCGGGTTTGGGTGGCTTAGATATTTTCAGAACAGATAGACTGGAAAGTGAACCTATAAATATGGAAAGGCCACTAAATTCAAACGCCGACGATTTTGCCTTTACGATAAATGAAGAAAAAGGGAAAGGTTATATATCGTCGAATAGAAACAAATGGAAAGACCAAATATATAAGATTACAAGGGCCAATATGGGTATTGATTTTGAATTAAAGGTGAGCACTTGTTTAGGAAGACCCTTGATAAAATTGCCAATACTAATCAAAGATAAATCAAACAATAAAACCCGAACAATATACACAAATGAAAAAGGTTTGGTAAATGTTGATTTGCAAATTGAACACCAATACGTTTTTGTATATGCCGGCGATAACAATAATCACAAAGATTCCATCCTATTTGCAGCCAAGGTTCCCGGTAAATTTCAAAAACAATTAAAGGTGAAATTTCTAAATCAAGTTTGGGTTATTAAGGCGCAAACAAATACTGGTAAACTATTAGAGGGTGTTATAGTGAGTATGTACCAGCCAAAAGGTTTAATTAAGAAGGCTTTAACAGATTCATCAGGCGTGTTTGCCTATATGCCAAAAAACAAAGAGAAGTTAGATTCTATTGCTGGCAGTCTAATCAATTATGAAGATGCTAAAGTGAAAAACATTGTTTTGGTAAAGGATATCTGTAATGACACTGTATTCTTTACTTTAGTTTTTCAAGAGAAAAAAGCTGAAGAATTTATTAATTTAGGTATGATATTTTACGATCTTGATAAGTCATTCCTAAGGCCCGAAGGGAAAGTAGAATTAGATAAACTAGTTGTTTATATGCTATCTCATCCGGAATTAACCGTTGAATTATCGTCACATACAGATAGTAGAGAGAGTGATGAGTATAATATTAAATTATCTCAACGTCGTTCAAACAGTTGTGTAAATTATATAATAGCCAAAGGTATTCCTAAAGAAAAAATAGTAGCCAAAGGCTATGGCGAAACTCGCCTAATCAATCATTGTTCCAATGGAGTTGATTGTACTGAAGAAGAGCACCAACTAAATAGACGCACTGAGCTTAAAATTCTCTTGCCTGAAAGTCAATCAGAGCAGTAGTGAAACCTCCCCTCCCTACCACCCTCTTATTTACTTGGTCAGAAAAGGCCTTGACTGGTGCAAAAAATTATTGACCAACAATGCGATGAAAAGTTCATGAAAAATACACGATATGAAATCGGGGACTAAAGACTTGATTACAATTGAATTCTCAAATAAGGAAGAGGTTAAGTCCCTTCTTATGAACTTTCAATTGACCTTATTGTAAGAAGTGTAACAAAATCAACTTTCAAATCAAATTACATTTCAGAAGCCGAATTAGGCTGCTTACTCAGAAGTTTCAAGAAAAGCTTTTATACGCCGTACCGATTTCGCTGGTCAATCTTTCAGGTAATTTATCAGCTGACATAGCTTATATCTTCTATTCTGTTTGAACATATTGAAAAATAGTTTGACAAATAAAGTCAAATGAATTTTAGCGACCATGTAATTGACCCTATTTGGCAGAAAAGTGGAGTTCATTTGTTTTTTAAAAAAACCTAAAAAAATGAGAACAAAAGGCCATCAATTCATTAAACGTTAATTCAATGAAAAAGATAATCGGAATAATGTTTTTCATAACCTTGCTTAGCTGCAAAAAAGAGAAAGAAAATTGTAATTGTGGATTGGTCCTTAGCGACAATGTAAGTGATTATTCAGTTGTAATTAGAAACGATTGTAGCAAGAACGAGAAAAGGTTTGTTTTACAGCCTGGTGATTGGATGAATGCATATGTAGGAAGTAACTATTGTATAACAAATGTAAGCGGTTGGTAAATGAATTGGAACGACATATGTATTAAGCAGTATTACGAACTTCAAGAAAAACAAACATTTTTTAGTTCTACTATTTTTTTTCAATTAGTACTAAAGTTCAAAACCTTGGTCATGTTAGTCTTTATCTGGTCTTTAAAAATACGCCACTAAATCATATGACAGATCGTGAGTTTTCTTATTTTCAAGAAGCAGAAAAAGCATGCGTTTCTTTTAACCAAACTAAGTTACAGGAAGATACTCAGAAAGAGTAGATAAAAAAACATCAAAGGTAAAAGACACAAGTACTACCAATGAAATACTTTGATAGTTCTTGTTAGTCTTAGGCAGTTAAAAAAACTAAAAGTGGAGTCTAGCGACCACTAAAAAAACGGGGCGAAACCGAAAAGCCAGACGAGTAGGGAATTAAATAAATAAAAAATGATAAAATTTAAAATTTCTTTCGTTGCGACTATTATCGCATTGTTTATGTTTTCAAGCTGTTCACACAGACTTGTAGACTTTACTGTTATCAGTTCAAAGAATGTTTCTTTGAAATTCGACAAATCACAAGGACAAAAAGTATCTGCATCAAGCAATGGCTTTTTGGGTCTTGGTGCAAGTATCAAGGACGCTATGGACAAAGCCTTAACAAGTGCAGGTCCTGACTATGACCTTCTCGTTGATGGTGTTGTAAGAGTAAATGACTACTTTTTAGTTGCAGGTTACAAAATTGAAGGAACTGCAATCAGCACAAGTAAAATGAAAGCGTTTTTAGGAGAGAAAGGTTTTGAAGAATGGTGCAAAGAAAATAACGTTTTTGACCCAAAGACTGTAAAAGTTCAAAACTAAAGTAAATGACCCCGTGACAATTAGATGCGTTTTTTTACTTGACACGGCGAATAAAATCAGCACCTAACAGCAGATTTGCGGATATGGCGGGTTTCGTTTTAGAACAAATATTCTGGTACTAAATCCCCCATATTGCATATCTGAAAAACCTTTTTGGGCTAGATAAAAACGAAACAGCAGTCAGATACGAATACCACCAATGAAATACTTTGATAGTTCTTATTGATGTTATAGGACTGAAAAAAACTAAAGGTGGAGAATTGCGACCACTTTAAAAAACGGGGCGTTACCGAAAAGCCTTATGAGTAAGAAAAATTAAAAATCAATTTATAATGAAAAGTAAAATTATTGTTTTCGCATTCCTTTTATTAGGATTAACTGCTGGATTTAGTGGCTGTAAAAAAGATGACCCAGAACCGGCAAAAACCGGTGGTTTAGTTGTTAAAGTTAAATTAGCTGGTTCAACTGGTTATCTTACAGATGTAGGAGTTGGACTTGCCACTTCTCAAGCTAACCTCGACAATTCGATTTATTTACAAGATAAAAAGACCGATGCCACAGGACAGGTAAATTTTGGACAATTAAACCCTGGTAATTATTATTATGATTGCGGCACTACAATTGGCGGTACTGATTACTACGGAGAAGGACAAATTCAAATTGTTGCAGGTACAGATTTAGAACTTACACTAACACTATCACTGAAATAACTAGCTACCTCAAGCACCAACCCTGTTATAAGGGTTGGTGTGCTTCGTATAGCAATTATGCGCTTCTTATAACCAAACTAAGTTACAGGAAGACAATAGGATTGAGAACAAAAAAAAAAACCAATTCCTATATAGGGTTTGTTGTAGTAGGCTTAGTCGCTTGGGTACTACTACTTTTAATATTATAGACAAGAAACAAAGAAATCTAAACCATTTAGCTAGAATACCAATAACAAAAAAACAATGAACAAGAAATTACAAATAGGAATAATGGTGGTTGTTGCGCTATTTTCTTTAACTGTAAATGCGCAATCAAACAAGTGCGCAACTATGCAACATCTTCAAAAAAGTCTTGCTAAAGATCCGACTTTAAAACAACGAATGCTTGACAGCGAAAAAGCGACCAGCCTATGGATTTCAAATCATACTCGCAGCAAGAAAGCGAGTGGTGATATAATTGTTATTCCTACTGTTGTGCATGTTATTTGGAATGACCCAATAGAAAACGTAAGTGAAGACCAAATTCTTTCTCAAATTGATGTGCTAAATGAAGACTTTAGATTATTAAATGCTGATAGTCTAGACGACCAACATCCCTTTTGGCCTTTTACTATTGATGCTGAAATTGAGTTTTGTCTGGCGCAACAAGACCCAGATGGAAATCCTACAACCGGAATTACAAGAACAAAAACAAATGTAACCGCTTGGGATGATAACAATTCTGACAATATTAAATCT
>JBIPMI010000248.1:0-4725 GCA_044369215.1 Bacteroidia bacterium
TTTTCAAAAAGTTCATTGAAGTTATCTGGAAGGTAAAATTCTGCAAAGTCAATTTGATTTTTTATCTCCAAATATTCATTAAGTCCAACTAAATCATAATCACTAAAAACTATAAGCTTTTTGCATTCTAGTTTAAGAAAATCTTTATGACTCCATCTGCCATATTTATGAATAAAAATATAATCAGAACCAAATATTTTTTCAGATTTTAAAAATGTTTCTTTATTTTCAACTATACATATTTTATCGAAATTCAAATTAAGCGAGTTGCTTAAGAATGCTCCAAAATTCTCCGTTGAAAATCCTAAATCTATATTGTGATTATTTATTAAAACATTCTCAAAACCTCGCAGAAAGTAAAATGGAATCTGATTAGTTTTTACTGCTTTTGAATTTCTTAACTTTTCTATTGAATCAGATTTAGTAATTATTTCAGATTCAAATTCATTTGTTTGACTTGAAAGCCATTTGGAATAAGAGTCCTTTTTATTAATTAGAAATTTCCTTCCTTTTCCTGATTTTATATCAATGATAATTTGAGAATTTATAAGTTGTTTGAAAAATACAGAATTTAAAATAGACTTTGGAATAGAAGATGCATTTATCTCTTCTATCTTTAAGAATTCAGTGTAAAATTTATGTTGAGTAATATTCATCGAATTAATTTCCGTTTCTCTCACCATACATCGCATTCACCTTTTCATTGATATTGATTTTGCCTGCATTTGGATAAATGAAGTAATATTTTCCAAAACCGGCAACGGCATCTGGTGCAGCAAAAATTGGAATAAAATGATGCTCTTTGCAGAATCTTACTAATTCAGGACGGTTTTGTTTATCAATTGTTGCTACCTCATCAATAAACAAGGCAATTCTGTTTTCATCATCGTTTAAAGCAAGTCTGTTAATGATATTCATGATAATCATCAAACGTATCATTTTATCAGTACCATCCGATTCAATTTGTTCATTTAAATCAACTGGTTTGGTTGTGCCTTTTCTAGTTAAGTGTAAGGTAATATCGAACAAATCATCAAACTCAATTTTTCGACCTGAATCCAGGTAATTATCAAGAACTTTAAGGTTTTCTGAATGGTCGAATTCAAACATCAATTGACCACGAACTTGTTGAATGGAACTAATCTTTTTCACCTCTTCTACCAATCTTTTATTATCAACCAATTCAATGGTTAATGATTCAATATCAGAGATTCTGGCTTGTGATAATTTGCTGTTGAATTTATTGTAAACAAACTCTTTAAACTCCTCATAACGCTTCAATAAAGTAAAAGCAGGATTTGCAAATTGGGTTGAAATACTTTCCAATAAACTTGAAATTGAGCGCTCCTTATCATCTATTAATGCAATTTCTTCTTCAACATATTTTATAAAATCAACTTCATCTGCAAAGGTTGATTGTAGTTTATCTCTTAATTTTTCGAATAGTTTATCTTTAGAAACTTTTAGTTCGTTTCTATCGCTCATATTGATTTGAACCTTTTTATATAGATTATCCAAATCATCTGATGTTTCGTATTCTTCACCAACCAGACCAAAGGTGTCCAGGGTTTGTTTGTATTCCTGTAACTCCCTGATTCGTCTTTCTCTTTTGTCTTTTTCAACAATCATTTCCTGCACTTCCAACTGCTTTTTTGCAATAGAATCTGCAAGTCTTTTTTGTTCATTTTCTAATTTCTGATTTTCTTCATTCAGCGTGCTTAGTTCCTGTTTTAATTTTTCAATCGATTTTTGAACAGCAGGTTTACTCTTGATTTTTTGAATCTTCAATTTGATTTCCTCCATCTCTTCCTGGATGGATTTTAAATCATTTTGAGATTTTTCGAAGTCTCTTACTACCTCAAATAGTGCTTGCTGATTTTTTAAATCTGATTTTGCATTGGCTAATAATTCCTTGATTTCATCTACTGATTGAAAATCTTTTGGCGATAGATTTTTAGAAATATCAATTTCACCATCAAAAATTTTAAGGCTATCTGTAACTTTATGAATGGCTTTAATAACCTGATCACCGGGTAAACTTTTAATTTCTTCACTTAAAATAGCATTTAATAATTTTCGGTTTTCTTTATTACCCGAAATTTTATTAATCAATAAGTTACTGTAATTTTTTACTTGATTTTCGAACCTTGAAATCTGGTCATTTAATTGGTCGATTCTGAATTCAATTTGGCGACTGTTCAGTTTTTGAACTTCAACCATTGTGATTCTACTTTCAACTTCTTTTCTTTTTTTATCAAGATTAGCTAGAGACTCATTTAATAATTCAATTGGGTCGAAAGAATTAATGATTTTTATCTCATTTTCTTTTTCGTTCAAAGAGTAAGCACGGCTTTTTATGTCAGATTCTTTACCGCCGATTTTTCTATCAAAATCAGCTTTTTGAGGAATTAAATCCTCATTGATATCCATGTTTATTTTGGATATGTATTGATTTTTTTCAACCAATTGCGCTTGTAAAGAAGGAAGGGTTGTTTCGTAGTTTTTAGTAAAACCATAGAATAATTGGTCAATGATACGGGCTTTTGCATTGTATTGACTTACCACTTCTCTAAAATCATCGAATTCATTTTTTACCGATTTAAGGTTTCTGATTTCGTTATTAATTTTTCTTAAATCAACAATGTCCTTTTTGTTTTTTTGAGAAAAATTCAATATTTCATTTTCCCTGTTATCAGCGATAATTAGCGCTTCTTTCAGGTTTTTATTGGTGATAAGTTTAGTATTGATGAGGTATCTGTAAATACGGGAAAAGTTATTACTTAATCCTTCAGTTTTAACAGTATCTTCTAACCAAACAACACCATTGTTTCTGCGACCTCTTTGGTAAACGGTATTAAAAACCTCACGTTTATCTTTAAACTGTTCAAATTCAACGCCTCTTTCAGCAATAGCTGCCTGAACTTCCTCAAATTTTAATAAACGTTTATCGGAACCAACAAAATATTCTTCTTTGTATTCGCTATTAAATTTGAAATACTCCAGTTCACTATCACTATTTCTCTTAACAAGAATGCAGTAATATGATTTTTTAAAGATTTCAAAAACGATATAACTTTGGTTATGGTTTGGGAAATAATGGTGCAATGTTTCTTTATCGCCTCTTCTTTGACCGGAAAAAGTCATTTTATTTCCATCAATAATAAAAAGGAAATTGAGGGCATAAATCAGGGTACTTTTTCCAATATTGTTTGGGCCAACCAGTTGCAAACTATCACAATCGTTTAGTCTGATTTCTGCTTTTCCATAAACTTTGGAATTGAGGATGGTAAGGGACGTTAACATGCTTTTAATTTGAATTAAACGGAGCAAATTAATTCTCAAAAGCGACAAGAAACTCACACAAAACCCACAATTTAAATTGTATAATATACTTGCTTAATGCACAATAAGTTTAGAGAGAATCCGGTATTTTAAATAATAAAATTTGGTTTTCGTTAAGTTCCTGATAAGCATAGTCGTAGCAGGCAAATTGGGTAGAATTACTTTCTTTTTTAATAGTTTGTGTGTGGTAACCAAAATGGAATCCCATTTCAAGCAAACTTCTTTTTTCAATGGTTGGCTGACTATTTTGCTTTTGGAAGAATTTGGCCAGAATTTTTCTGTTTTTAAGAAGAATATAGTGGATTTGTCTCCTCAAGTTGGTTTGATCAGGAGCTTTTTTGTGATGAAATGTACTTCTACAATTATCATCACAGAACTTTTTATCGATTCTGCCTTTTAGAGGGTCGCCGCAATTCTGACAGTTTTTTGTTTTCATGGGTAATTTTTTTTCTGAAAATTACCACAGTCAAATTTACCTTCCTCCAAAAATTAAACTTCCAACCCTAATCATTGTACTTCCACAATCGGCTGCAATGCCATAATCACCGCTCATTCCCATCGATATTTCTTTGAAATTTTCATCGTTTTTGAAAAATGAAGATTTAAGGGATTCATGAATCGATTTAAGGTTTAAAAATTCGTTTTTAATGATTTCCTTATTTTCTGTATTGGTTGCCATTCCCATTACACCGCAAATTTGAATGTTATTAAGATTGGCTAATTCTTTTTGTTTGATTAATTCAATGGCCTCAGCTTCACTTAATCCAAATTTTGTTTCTTCTTTGGCGATATAAATTTGCAACAACACATTAATCATGCGATTATTCTTAAGAGCTTCTTTGTTTATGACTTCCAGTAGTTTATAAGAATCTATGGAATGAATCATGCTTACAAAAGGAGCAATATATTTTACTTTATTTGTTTGAAGATGTCCAATCAGGTGCCATTCAATATCTTTTGGCAAATTTTCGTATTTAGAAACAAGTTCCTGAACTTTGTTTTCACCAAATATTCTTTGGCCAGCTTCATAAGCTTCTAAAATTAAACTTTCGGGTTTAGTTTTACTTACGGCAATTAGTTTAACTTTGTGGCCCGTTTCTTGTTGTATTTTTTCAATATTTGCTCCAATCATAATCTATGTTAAGAAAATTCAAATATCTGTTAATGCTTTCATTTCTGATAACTTTATCATGTAATGCAGGTAAGTCTGAAATAGTAAAAGCACCTGAAGATTTGTTGAATCGTCAGCAAATGTCTGCAATTCTAACTGATATTCATGTTGCAGAATCTAAAGTAAATGCCTTGAATATTTTTGGAGATTCTCTGATTCAATCGAATTTAGATCACTATGCCATTGTTTTTGCAAAAAATAATTGCTCTCAG
>JBIPMI010000249.1:0-4717 GCA_044369215.1 Bacteroidia bacterium
GAGCCATCAATTCCCTGTGAGTTTAAATAATTAATAGCCGCACGAACAGTTCTGAAAGAACCTGAAGTTGGATCACTATTTACAGGAGGATTATCTTGTCCATTAATTAAATAAGTAGCACCACCTTGAAGAGGAGGATTAGGACTTCCAAATTCCAATGCACCAATCCATCTGCCTAAGGAAGTTGTTGAACCACATTGGAAGCGTTTGTTGCCATAAATATCATCACATATCAAAGTAATAAATGCTGCACCACTTGGAATTAAACTTGCATTTATCATTTCAAAATTTGGAGTCGTATCTGAAACAAATCTTGTTGGCCAGTTAAATGAATTTCCGTCTGAACCGGCAACTACAGGTTGAGTAGATAATCTCCAATCATTAATATTAGATCTTGTAGTTGCAGAAATACCACCAATAAAGTTTGTATTATTTCCACCTGCAAAATAGTTATTGTTATTAATTGCAAATGGTAATCCATTGTTCTGGTTATTAAAAGGACTTGCAGAATGCGCAGCTAAAACAACATATCTTCTTCCACTGGTAGCTGTCATATTTAATCTGTTGATTAAAATATTGTTTACCAATGAAACACCACCTCTGATATTAGCATTCATAAAAATTGTAGCACAACCAGAATTCGCATTTGTCATACCTGTACCTGATAAATGAACAGTATTATGTAAAATATTGATACCTGGTCTTGGATGTGCACCTGCGGCTTCAATTACTATACCTGAAGGATTCTGAACATTTGAAAATGCAGAAGCAACACCGGCACCTATAATTTTACCAATGAAATTGTTTTGAATAACAAAACCTCTTGAATTATTTGTATCAGTAGCGGTTAGAAATATTCTAATACCTGTACAAAAAGTTCCTGTTGTAGTTACCAAATTATAAATCTGATTTCTAGATACAGTAATATTACTAAAAATAGTTGCAGAAGATTCGTCAATATCAATACCACGGAAACCATTAGAAATATTAGTAGCCGATAAGCAGTTTCTAACAATATTACTATCAATTAAAGCATCTTTTAAGCCTTTAACAAAAATACCAGCTTGTAAAGCAGCGCCACCAATATATGTAGTGCTATCCGGGCCTCCAGGTGCGATATTACCACCGATTATATTTCCTTGAATAACAAAATTTGTTGCATTGTTTAAACCGGCAGCAAAAATACCAGTTCTTACAGCTCCAATTTCATTACCAATGAAACTCATTTTATCATAACCTGACAAAGTTGTTACTAAAGGAGCACTCGGAGTAATTGGATTACCCAAATAAATACCTACTGATGTATTAACTAAAGTGCTAGTTGAATTTCCTCTAATTCTACAATTTCTAATAGAAACATCATTACCTGCTACATCATGGGCTGAAACTGAAATTACTCTTGCATTTGCAGTATTAGCCAAAGATGGTAATCTAAAAGTCAATCTTCTATTTGTTCCACCATCAATTATCAACCAGCGAGCTCCTTCAATACTTAATAAGGCCGAATTAGGAAAATTGACAACATTTGGACTTGTGATTGTAGTTGTGAAATTATTCGCAGGTCTAATAATTACAGGAGTTCCAAGATTTGCATTAGGATAATCAATAATAGGAGGCAAATTTGATGTTTCACCTGAATAACCGGGTTGTAATTCCAAAACGATATTACCTGAACCTGAAACACCATAAGAATTTAAATAAGTAATGGCATCTGCTAATGTTGCAAAAGTTCCATTTAAATTAAGTTTTGTTGGATAATTATTTATCCCATTAATAGCAAAAGTTCTTGGTCCAACTAAACCTGTATTAGCGTTAACAGAATCTCCGCTCCAAAAATGACAACCTATTGAACTAAATCTGCCTAAACCAATTCTTTGGTTACCAAATATATCGTTTGTAACACGATTTGACATTTGGTTATAAATAGATAGGTAGAACTGAAAAAATTGATCTAGTGCTACACCACGATTATATGTAACATGGTTTACTCCATTTGCAACACTAAGTATAGTATCATTTGAAAATGGAGGAATAGCAGTTAAACTCGATGAATCTGATCTTGAATAAACTCTAAAAGAACCAATTGAAGAAAAGTTATTATTACCACCTCTAGCAACAAATTCCATTCCTCCATCTCTTGTATCAGTAAAATAGTTATTGAAATTTGAATAGGTGAAAGGAGTTGTTAATGAAGCAAACGCAACATTATAGATTGTATACCCTGTAGTATTTGCAGGTAAACGACCCATTCTGTTTGAGAACGAATTATTCATCATTAAAATTCCCCCTGTAACTGTAGAAGCTAAAGCAACACAAGCAGAATTTGCATTTGCAGGTAAAGTTGAACCATATAAGTTGATACTATTATAATACATCTCCAATCCCATATTTGAAGAAGTAGTTTGATCAACCAATATACCAATTGGATATCTGTATGTAGTTAAACCGGCAACAGCAGCTGTGGCTGATAAATTAGCTATTGAATTATTAGCAATTAAAATTCTTCTTGGAGCAGTATATGAGTTTAAACTAATTCTAATTCCATAAACACCACCTGTACTCGTACTATTTAAATTGTAAATAGAATTTCTGGTAATACTAATATTAGTGTCAACTGAAAAACCAGCTGTACCACCTTCATTAGTTAAGAAAATCGCGCGGTAATCAACTGATGCCGGAGCGATGTTTCTGATTGTATTATTATCTACAGTAGCATTTGCAACAGTGTTCAGGTAAATACCAGCAGAGTTTGTACCTCCACCTGTTACTCCAGAAAATCCTGCACCTAATGGATTCGAATACCCACCAATGATATTATTAGAAATATTAATATTTTTCTCATAGTTATTTACAGAAATACCTCTACCACGTATATAAACACCATTTGATGTACCCAAAATCTCGTTATTTACAATTGTCAGATTTTCACTTCTTGACAATGCAACAAAACCAGGAGCAGTAACACTACCTAAATAAACACCGGCAAAAGCAGGAAATGTTGTTAAGGTATTATTTCCAACCAACTGACAATTTCTTACACCAATAAATTGGCATTTTTGGCCAGTATTAGGCATAAAGTCAATAACCCTAGAATTGGCACCAGCCGTCGTTGGAAGGCGAAAACTTAAGTTTCTTTCTCCAAAATTTCCTTCTCCGTCAATTGTGAAATACCAAGCTGCATTCATTCTAACTAATGCTCCATTTGTAGGAACTGTTGCTGTAGTAATTACAAAATTGGTTCCAGATGCCGGCTTCATTACTATTGGTCTTGAAGCATTCGCAAACATATTTGGCCAACCTCCAACTCCTGATGCTAAACCTATGTTAATTACTGAAGGTTCAACCCCAGAATAACCAGAAGATAACAATATGGTTATTTGTCCGGTTGGTGAAGTAAAATCAATACCGTTTGCATTCAGAAAACTGATTGCACCGTACTGCGGACCCGTTGCCGAGCCCATTAAATTGAAGAATGTGTCAACAGGAGCGACAAAATCGCTTGCACCATTAACAACATAAGTTGTGTTCCCTTTCAGGGTTTGTCCTGTAGCATTAAACAAGCCCAATAAGCTTAAACTTATCGAGAGAAAAATCGCACGGACAATTGTTGTGTTGTAGAAATATTTCATATGGGTTAATGAATAATCAATAAACCCAAAAATAATTAAATATACCTTAAATACAAAGTTTAGATAAAATTAGCTTCTAAAAATATTCATAAAGGATTATTTAATACTGATAATAAGTTCGTTGTGGGCGCTTATCGCCTAACCATTTAAACCCTTTTAGCCTTAATTCATCAGGTTTTAGTTCATCCAAAGGGTACATTGTAGCATCCGGATTTGTAATAAAAATAGCATTTTGCAATTCTCCTGATTTAAAAACGAAGTTCATTTCACTACAATCAATTACATTAACACCTATATAATGCAAACTATCTTCTTTCGCGTAATAAATACTTTGCCCATTCCCTGAAACGTAAAGTGCTTTTATTCTTGAACTATCTAATTGTCCAAGCATATTCCTTCCCTTTATCTGATTAAAGTGTGCTCCCTTTTCTTTACTGATTAAAAAAGCATCACTCAATAATCTAAATGAATCCAATTTATTATTGTTTACATAAAACTTAATGGTATCTGAAGTTATTTGGTTTTTATCACTCCAAAGCACTGGTTTATAATACATCCAAATTGTAGAATCATCTTTTGAATATACCAAAGAATCACAAACAGCTTGTAAATTAGTTTTAATAACTTTTACATTCCGATAGGCTTTCAAAACCTCTCTTTGAGCTTTCAATTTCTGAAAAACTGCTAAAGTATCTGCAAATAGGAACAAGCTATCCTTACCATCAACAATTTTAATGGCATAAGAATTTTTGGTCACATAGGTCTGTTTCGACTTTCCATTTAAATTCCCAAAACCACCAAATAAAGAAACTTTTTGCACCGAATCATACATGTAAATATTCCTGAAAGCTCTTCCTAATTGATTCTTCTTATCATAAAATAAACTATCAGCTTTAAGCATTTTCTTATCACTAAATAGTATGGCATTTTTGCTGAACTGGCTTTGATCACTATTGGTATTATACCAACCATTTTCACAAACTATTCTTTCGTTTTTACCATCGATTTGAGTTGAACCATAAAAATAGGCTGTTCTGCTTCCGGTATTGTATAGCAGGGTGTCACTCTTCATTGTATAATCCGGATTA
>JBIPMI010000250.1:0-4671 GCA_044369215.1 Bacteroidia bacterium
TGCTGCATTTACTATTGGCATTGATTTAGATAATGCTGCAAAACTTAAGGTAATTGGCACTACTGCGCCTCTTACAAAATTTGGGACCGTATTCGTTACTGTTGATCGAATATTTGTACCAAATTGTTCAGATGCAATTGTAACAAACAATGCCCAATAGCCGGTTGCAAATCCTAGTAAAAACGACATCAACTTAAAATAGGTAATGCTTACATTTCCATTCAATAAATAAACCAGCAGCAGGATGAATGAAAATCCAAGGTAGATTAATACCACCTTTTTTCTACTTTTAAGGTATTGGCTTAATAGGCCACTAATTAAATCTCCAAGTGATAATCCTAGATAAGCAAACATTACTGAATCTGCCACATTTACCTTTTCTATCATCCCAAAATAATCGCCAAATCGTGCAGAAAGATTAACCAATACACCAATCGTAAACCAAATTGGTAAGCCAATAAGAATACAAGCTAAATATTTAAAAAACATATCAGCTCGGGTAAACAAAGAAAAGAAATTTCCCTTTTTAATATGTGTATGTTCTTTCAAACTGTTGTACATACCACTTTCATAAGCTCCTGCTCTCAGTAGTAAAAGAACTAAACCTAAACACCCTCCAACTATATAAGTAGTTTGCCATGAAAACTCCTTTCCAACCAAACCTGCAACAACTGCACCCAATGCGCCAAATGTTACAATAATCATGGTTCCATAACCACGTTTTTCTTTTTCCATGTTCTCGGCCACAAGAGTAATTCCAGCGCCTAATTCACCTGCTAAACCTACACCGGCAATAAACCTGATGATTCCATATTGAGTAATATCAGTAACAAATGCATTGGCAATATTAGCTATTGAATAAAGAAAGATAGAACCAAATAAAACAGATACTCTTCCTTTTTTATCACCTAAAATACCCCACAAAATTCCCCCTAATAACATACCAGACATCTGTAGATTAAAAAGTTTGATTTCCTGTTCTTTTAATGCATCACCCACAAAGCCCAAGTGTTGTAGACTGGCATTTTTAACCACATTAAAAACAATGAGGTCGTAAATATCTACAAAGTAGCCTAAGGCTGCTACTATAATTAATAAGTGCGTTTTATTTTTAAAATCCATAATACTTCTGCTTTTGTAAAGAAAAAGGAAGCAATTGTAAAATACAAACCTTATTTAGGGCTTGCTGAAAAAGAAATAGAACTGATGTAAAGAATTTAAAGCAATTGTTTTTACAACCTTGCAGTTAAATTATTAAATCAAAGGTAAATTGATTGATAACAAGTGCTAATAAAGATTTTCAGCAGGCCCTATTTAGATGAAGACTAAAATAGTGGAATGAATTTCAAAATTTCAGCTAAATACTTTGCATCGATTTCATCAAAAGTATTAAGGAATTCGCTATCAACATCCAGTACAGCCCAAATCTCATCGTTTTTAAAACAAGGAATTACGATTTCAGACAATGAGGCACTGCTGCAGGCAATATGACCCGGAAACAAATTGACATCGGGTACAATAATTGTTCTTTTTTCTTTCCAGGAACTTCCACAAACTCCTTTACCAAATGCAATGCGTGTACAGGCAACTGGACCTTGAAACGGACCTAATACCAATTCCTGATTTTTTACAAAATAAAAGCCAATCCACCACCAATTGAACGCCTGTTTGAGGGCACCACAAATGTTGGCAAGATTGGCTATTGTATCCTCTTCATGGGCAACAAGTGCCTCAATTTGAGGAAGAAGACTCTTGTAAATTTCTTCTTTTGAACCTGATTTTAACAGGATTCCCTGCATATTACTTAGCAGTTACTGTATCAGCCGGAGCAGCAGTAACAGTATCAGCCGAAGCAGTTTCATCAGCAGCAGAAACATTTGCTCTGTTTACTGAATATTCAGCATTTTCTGATTTGTATTGCTCATTAGCATCTAAGGTTTTTTGAGCTTCTTCAGTTCCATAATGGCAAGCTGTTAAGCTAGCAGAAATAATAAAAATGGCCAATAACTTCTTCATGAATTTTATTTTATGCGGTGCGAATATAATAATATTAATAAATGTAACTACTCTATTTTAATTCAAATTCAGTTTGACCTATTTTGAAACCTTCACAATACAAATCAGCTTTGTATTTTCCTGCTATTAATGCACTACCTGAATTCCAATAAATTGCAACATTTTGTGTTGTTTGATTGAATTCAATTGTCTTTTTAGAACTGTATAAAGATTCCTCATTTTGGTAAACAAATGTTCCTGAACCTGCCAATTGATTGTAAATAGTTGCTCCATCAGGCCCAACAATTTTGAGGTAAATCTCCTTATTACCCTTTTCAGAAACATAATTTTCGCCCAAAGTGAAACTAACTTTAATTTGCTCAATTTGACTAGTTCTTATTGTTTCTTTTTCTTTACCGTTACTTCTGAATTTAATACCGGTAACGAATAAACTCTGGGCGTTCAACTTGGCTCCTATTGCAACTTTGGTGCTCAGTCGAACATTATCCATTGTTAAATCTTCATTTTTTCTTTTTTGTTTGGTGATATCTGTTTTGAGATTATCATTTTCGTTATTCAAACTTACAATTACTGTATTCAAAGAATCTATTTGACCAATGTATTTTCTTTTGTAATACCTTAACATATCTATTTCGTCCTGAACTTTTTGTAATTGCTCTCTGGTTAATTTACCCTGACGCAATAAAGCTTCGATTCTTTCTGCAAATTCTTGTAACGAATCGTTTTTCTCTCTTAAAAACTGATCTAATTCAGAATTACGTCCTTTAAACTGATCCAGTTCAAAAGCAGTTTGTTTTAACAAAGTATCTAATTCCATTCTGGTTGAATCAGAAGAATATAATCTTTCTTCTGTAACCACTAATTTCTTATCTGTTTGAAAATAATTGAAAAGAAAAAAACCTAACAACAACAATGTCAATATATTAGTTGCAGATAATATGATAATAATTAACCTGCATTTTTTATTCTTTTCGTTTTGTTCCATTCTGCAAAAATATTAAATAGCAATGGTTTTAGAAACTACTATTTAATATTAATATTAAGATAGAATTATTTTAAAGACAATACCAATTCTAGTGCATGAAAATACAAACACAAATATTTAAAAATCAAAGTATTAACAAAAAAAGTTTCGCTCTATTTAATTAGTATCACTTAGATAATTATCAAAGTACTGCTAAAATCAAAAAGTAAAATTACAAATAATTACTTGAGTTGAGGATGATTTTTTAATTAAATAGAATTTTTATTTCAATCAGGGTCCTAAATTTAAGACGAATAAAACTGTTTACTCTTTGATTTTTTTAGGATTCAATGCAAAACATGAAATTGAATTCTTTATAATTGCCAAACTTTACATCAATTTAATGCTATAGTAATGAATATTAGTCCAATTTTTATAGATGGTCCCTTGGTTATACAACCAAGAATATTTAATGATTCAAGAGGTTATTTTTACGAAAGTTATAATGAAACTGCTTTTATCAATGCAGGAATAAATTTGCTTTTTGTGCAGGACAATCAAAGTTTGTCACAAAAAGGGGCTGTAAGAGGATTACATTTTCAAGCACCACCATTTGAACAAGGAAAACTTGTAAGAGTAATTACCGGTGCTGTAATTGATGTGATTGTTGATATCAGAAAGAACTCACCTACTTATGGGCAGCATTTTTCTGTTGAATTAAACGAAGAAAATAAAACCATGTTTTGGATTCCACCCGGTTTTGCACATGGATTTGAGACATTGGTTGACAATACAATATTCCTTTATAAATGCACTAAGCTTTACGACAAAAGCAGCGAAGGTGGATTGTTATTTAATGATTCCGAAATTGGAATCAATTGGAAAACCAAAGAGCCTATTGTTTCTGATAAAGATTTAATCTTACCTCATATAAAGGATTTTACTAGCCCATTCTAACTTACAAACCTATACCATGTCTGAAAACATCATCGACCCTGAAGTAGTTGAGCTTATATCAAAATTAAAAAGTAAATACGACCAAAACGGACAAGATTTTAAAGCTTATCTGGAAGGTTTGGTTTACCAAGAGTATACTAGTTACTGGGATTATATACAAGTTGATACTTTATTAAGCCTTCAAAAGCCTAAAACTGATATACCTGATGAAATGATTTTCATTATGTATCATCAAATAACTGAATTGTATTTCAAATTAACCTTACATGAAATCAAACAAATTCAGGGTAAAAAACAGGATTTAACAATTGAGTTTTTTATAGCAAGATTAAAAAGAATGAATGCCTATTTCAGAAACCTAACCCATTCATTTGAAATCATGATTGAAGGAATGGAGCCTGCTCAATTCCTGAAATTCAGAATGAGCTTATTACCTGCAAGTGGCTTTCAATCTGCACAATACAGAATGATTGAAATTCTTTCAACTCCATTAATAAACCTTGTTGGAATTAGTAATAGAGAGAAATTAAAAAATGAAAGTTTAGAAAATCAATTTGCTAATATCTATTGGAAAAATGGAGCAACAGAATTAAGCAGTGGCAAAAAAACTTTAACCCTTACTCAGTTC
Organism: Bacteroidia bacterium; assembly: GCA_044369215.1. Lineage (GTDB taxonomy): Bacteria > Bacteroidota > Bacteroidia > UKL13-3 > UKL13-3 > CAISCU01. The sequence goes on from JBIPMI010000250.1 coordinate 4,566, forward strand.
GAGGAAAAGTATTCTGATGATTTATTTAGATTAGCACTAGATAACCAAAACAATCTAATATTAGACCAATATAAAAATTTAAAAGAGGCTGAAAAATCTAATCCGG
>JBIPMI010000251.1:0-4667 GCA_044369215.1 Bacteroidia bacterium
ATTCCTTCTCCTTTTAGCGTATTGTATTCGACTAATAACGGAGCAGCGGCATTGTTTAAAGTTTTTAATGAATCAAGTTTAAAAGTTAATGAAGGATCTTTTGAAACTTCGTTTTTAACTTTATCAATTCCATAGAACTTCTCAAGGTTATCATGCAATTTATTTTGCTCAAGTTTGTCAAACAAGAACCAGGTTCCAACTGCTGCGATTAATATTAAAGCAATTCTTTTCCATGTATTACTTACAATGGTAACCAATGTAATAACCATTGAAATGAGCATTCCCATTAAAGGAGCGATAAAAATAAAAAGTACAGTTTTTGTGATTTTTTCCATTTCTACAATGGAACTGAATGCAGTAAATCCTTGAGTAATATAGGCATGTGAAATGGCAGCTCCTGCAAAACCACCAATTAAAGTATGAGATGAAGAGGAGGGAATTCCATACCACCAAGTGATTAAATTCCAAGCAATTGCGGCTATTAAACCGGCAAAAATTACATCAAGAGTAATAAATTCTTTGTGAACAGTTTTTCCAATTGTGTTGGCAACTGCATGATCTTTAAAAATAAAGAACGCTACGAAGTTAAAAAATGCAGCCCAAACTACAGCTTGAAATGGGGTTAATACTTTTGTAGAAACAATAGTTGCAATTGAATTTGCGGCATCATGGAAGCCATTGATATAATCAAATACTAGCGCAAGAATGATAATTATAACTAAATAACTCATAGTAAAGAGTTTATGCGTATTTTACTACGATTGTTTCAATAACATTAGCAGCATCTTCGAATTTATCAGTTACAATTTCCATTATTTGATAAATCTCACGCTTTTTAATCAATGTTTTGATGTCAGTTTCTGTATCAAATAATTTCTCAATTGATAAATCAAATAAGTCATCAGCTTGATTTTCAAAACTGTTTACTTTAACAATCGCATCAGTAATATTACGCATGTTCTTCATGTTTCTTAATTCAAGAACAGCTGTTTTAATTGCATCAGCTCCTAAAACTATGATATCAGCCATTTTTTGCATGCCGGTATCATTGGTATTTATTTTATATAAATTTATTTTTTTTGATGATGCATAAATATAATCGCAAATATCATCTAAGGATGTAGCCAGATAATGTATATCCTCTCTATCAAAAGGAGTTATAAAATTCTTGCCTAATTCAGTGAAAATCTGATGAGTTAAACTGTCATTATGATGTTCTAAATCTTCAACTTTTTTAATTATCACCGCTCTTTTGTCAAAATCTGGTTCTGCTACTACTTCTTTCATTAGCTTTCCCATTTCTGCAACATTGATTGCAACTTCCTCGAATAAGGAATAAAATATTTTGTCCTTTGGAGTAAAGAACTGAATGATTGAATTAAATGTCATGAGTTTTTTTTCGCTGCGAAAATAAATATTTACATCTAATTAACATTAGATTAATAATTACGTAATGATGCTTATTTCTACAATTTATGTTTTTTCCTACTAAAATATTCTAAATCAATCACATAAGCGAATGGTTGAATTAAGCTCAGTTTATTAAAACAAAAACGGCTAGTCCAAATTGGAACTAGCCGTTTTTTAGAAATATATTTTTTATTTAATTAGACTCATTTCTCCTACAATATGAGGAGCTCCACCTAACTTGTCAATTAAGAATAATACATATCGAATGTCAACATTGATTGTTCTTTTGTACTTTTCATCAAATACTATATCACCACTCATTGCTTCCCAGTTACCATCAAAAGCTAATCCTATTAATTGTCCTTCTCCATCAATTACAGGACTTCCACTATTACCACCTGTAATATCGTTGTTGGTAATAAAAGCCACAGGTAGTTTACCATTTGACATTTTATACTGACCAAAATCTTTTGCATTGTATAAATCGATCAATTTTTGAGGTGCATTAAACTCAAAGTCAGCTGGATTGTATTTTTCCATCACACCATCAAGTGTGGTATAATATTCAAAATGAACAGCATCTTTAGGATCATAAGATTGAACCTGTCCATAGGTTAATCTTAAAGATGAATTTGCATCCGGGTAAAAGGTTTTTTCCGGCATCATTACCATTAAACCTTTGATATAAGCTCTTCCTTCAGGACCAATTGCCGCGTTAAATGCATCAACTTTAGGCTTGAAATTTGTTAAATAGTTGGCATAAAATCCATCAACTAAGGCATAACAAGGGTCTGCTTTTAGTTTTTTAAGACTCGGATTCTTAATGAATTCTTCATAAGTTTCTTTTGTTCTAAAAATACTTTTTGCGAAAACCATTGCAGCATAAGCTCTAAATTTCTCAGAATTAGTTTTTCCTTTTGATTTTAGAATTTTAGCCATAATAGCAGGATGTTGGTCGGCAGGAATGTTATTATAATACATTTCTAAAATTTGAGCAAGGATTTTCTCATCAGCTTTAGGGAAAAATGCTGCATAAGCTTCTTCAGTTGCTGCTTGTGAACCAGCCAGTGCTTTCTTTACAATTGCAGCAGTATCACTATTTTCTTTTAAAGCATTTGCATAAGGAAATAAACTAGAAGCAATTCCATTCATACTTACACCTAAAATACCTTCAGTTAAATAAGTTCTTTGAAGTGCATAAGGTTTATAATCAGCATAAGCTTTGTCTACATTGTTTAATACATTTTGGTATTCAGATTTTCCATTTGCAAATTTTGCAAAGTTAGATTCCATGTTCTTTTTGTAATCATAAACTTTGAGACGTTTCATTTGCTCGGTTTGACCAATAAAATATTTCCAGTAATTGGCAACTTGAGCATAATCAGCTGAAAGCAAAAGTCTGTCGCTTACATTTTTATCCATTACTTCTTTCCATGCTTTTAGTCTGATATCTCTTAAATTTACAATAGTAGGATTTACTTTTTCTATAGCTAATTCTATTCCCTGCGAGAATTCATAACGATTGGTTCTGCCAGGGAATCCCATGATCATAGCAAAATCTCCTTCTTTAATACCTTTAATATTTACAGGTAAATGGTGTTTTGGCTGATAAGGAACATTTGCTGTAGAATAAGCAGCAGGTTTGTTTTCTTTATTAGCATAAATTCTAAACATACTAAAATCTCCTGTATGTCTTGGCCACATCCAGTTGTCGGCATCGCCACCAAATTTACCAACAGATTGAGGTGGTGTTCCAACTAATCTGATATCTGTGAATTTTTCAAAGGTGAAAAGATAATAGGCATTTCCTTTGAACATTTCTCTAACTTGTGCTTCATAATGAGTACCTTTTGTAGCTTCATTACTTAGTTTTTTGAAAATTTCCTGAAGTTTGGCAGGTCTATTTTTTTCTTCAACATCCTTTAATTCTGCTAAAACTTTATCACTTACATCTTCAATTTTTTGAACAATAGAAACCCACATGCCAGGTTTAGCTCTTTCTTCACCTTTATTTTTAGCCCAAAAACCATTGTCTAAAATATTATCTTCTTTTGTTGATAGTGAGGCAATTGCGTCATATCCACAATGGTGATTTGTTAAAACTAAACCTTCTTTAGAAATAATTTCGCCTGTACAACCACCATTGAACCATACGATTGCATCTTTCATAGAACTATTGTTTACATCATACAATTGTTCAGCAGTTAGTTTTAGGCCTTTGGCCTTCATTTGTTCATAATTGTATTTCTTTAATAAGAGTGGAATCCACATTCCTTCATCTGCTTTTACTGTATTTAAAAGCACAAAACTCATAAGAAACAACAAAGAGTAAATTTTTTTCATATTTTAGAATAATTGAAGCGACGAAAGTAAAACATTATTTATTTTATTGAAATGCTTTTTTATAAAAGGATTATATCAAACCTAACAATTTGTTTAAAATTACTTAATATTGAAAATCTTATCAGCAAGGGTATAATTGCGGTAAGTAAATACCTATGTTTGGTTTAGATACTCCTATTACAATCCTTTTATTGCTGTGTTTGTTGGCAGCGGTAATTTTTGAATTTATCAATGGATTTCATGATACGGCAAATGCTGTTGCAACAGTAATCTACACCAACTCTCTAAAACCTTGGTTTGCTGTTGTTTGGAGTGGAATTTGGAATGCTATTGGGGTTTTTGCCGGTGGAATTGCTGTTGCCATGGGTATAACCAATTTATTGCCTAATGAGGTTTTACTCGATACCAATATTTATCATAATGTGGCTTTAATTGCAGCACTGCTATTAACTGCAATCATTTGGAATTTAGGTACTTGGTATTTTGGAATTCCCAGTTCTAGTTCACATACTTTAATTGGTTCAATCTTAGGTGTTGGTTTAGCATATTCTTTTATTGGAACTGATGCAAATGCTTCTTATGTAAATTGGGGAAAAGCAAGTGATATTGGATTAAGTTTATTTTTATCACCTCTTTTGGGTTTCAGCTTTGCTATTTTGCTCATGTATATTATGAGGCAATCTATAAAATCCAAAGTGATTTTTAGAGAACCTGCTACAAATGCGCCTCCACCATTTTGGATTAGATTAATTCTACTTTTAACCTGCACTGGAGTTAGTTTTTCACATGGTTCTAATGATGGACAAAAAGGTGTCGGCTTAGTTATGTTAATTTTGATTGCAATTGTTCCTGCTCATTTTACTTTAGATTTAAAACGAAATCCTTTAGAAATTAAAGGAGAATTAGCTTCAATG
>JBIPMI010000252.1:0-4657 GCA_044369215.1 Bacteroidia bacterium
AAAGATGATCAAACCTTATACTACAATAGTGATGGGCATCCCGGAATGGGCGGAATTGATTTATTCTTCTCCAAAAGAGTTGATGGTAGATGGCAGAAACCTGTAAATTTAGGTTATCCAATCAATACCGATTTAGATGAAACATGTTTGGTTATTGCTTCAAATGGTGTTGATGCTTACATATCAAGACAAGCTGAAGATAGTTATGGTGGATTGGATTTATATCACTTCGAACTTTATAAAGAAGCTCAACCTAATAAAACAGGTTATGTAAAAGGTATAGTTTATGATGCAGTAACAAATAATAAACTGGTGGCGAAAATTGAATTAATTGATTTAGCAACGGGTAAATCAATTGTAGAATCGTTTTCAAATAAACTTACCGGTGAGTTTTTACTAAGCTTACAAGGCAATAAAGATTATGCTTTAAATGCTTCAAGAACCGGTTATATGTTTTACTCAGAAAATTTTGCTTTAAAAAATCAGAGTTCAACAGAGCCTTTAATTTTAAATATCCCTCTTCAACCAATTACTGCCGGAGCAAAAGTAGTTTTGAAAAATATTTTCTTTGATACCGATAAATTCAATTTAAAAAGTGAATCAATGGTTGAATTAGAAAAATTAATTCAATTTATCAATGCCAATCCAACTGTAAAAATTGAAATTGGCGGACATACAGACAATACAGGTGATGTTAAGAAAAACCAGTTATTATCGAGTAATAGAGCCAAATCGGTTTTTGAATATTTAGTATCAAAACAAATTCCGGCGAATAGATTAGCTTATAAAGGTTATGCAGAAACTCAACCAATTGCTGACAATAAAACACCTGAGGGTAAACAAAAAAACAGGAGAACTGAATTCAAAATCCTGCCCTAAACTGTCAACATCCAACAATTTTTGATGTGTATTGGTGAAAAAGCAAATGTATTTAAGCCGTTTTATACGTTTATGTTTACATTACTAAATTATGGCTACGCAAAACTTCACAATTGAAAGGAAAAATAACCGCCACATGTTGGCTGGTTTCATCGGAACATCGCTTATTCATGGCGTGATTCTAGCTTTTTTATTGATGTTTTTTATTTATCCTCCAAATCCTCCTTTAGATTCAATTGGAATGATGATGAGTTTGGGTGAAGAAAACATGGGAGGTCCTTCCCTTACGCCTGTACCCGACCCTTCACCAAATGAAACTTATACACCAATTTCGGAGGCAACTGAAGATGAATTAAAAGATTTGACTCAGGATAATGATGAAAGTGTTGCGATAAAAGAGCAAAAGGAAAAAGAAAAGAAAGACAAGAAGGAGAAAAAAAATCCTGAAAAACCAAAGGATATCAAGTCAAAACCAGAAAAAACGCCTCAATTGGAATTGCCTAAAAAAGTTGACCAACAAGCTTTATTCAGAAAAAGTAAAAACAAAGCTGGTGGCAATGGTGGTTATGGCGATGGAGATATTCCGGGCAATGAAGGCAGACTGGATGGCGACCCGAGAGGAAATCCTGATGGTGAAGGTTCCGGATTATATGGTAACGGAAAAGGTGGTGATGGTCCGTTGAAATTTGATTTAGAAGGTCGTTCAATGAAAAAGCTACCCAATGTTGAAGACAATTCAACTTCTGTAGGAAAAGTTGTGGTGAGAATTGTAGTTGATAGAGATGGAAATGTAATAAAAGCTGTGCCAGGACAACCTGGTTCTACAACTATTGAATCATCTCTTTTAGAAAAGGCAAGACAAGGTGCTTTACAAACAAAATTCTCATCAAAATCAGATGGCCCTGATGAACAATTTGGTTATATTACTTTTGTATTCAGATTCAAAAACTAAGTTTTGACATATCAAGAAACACTTGATTATTTATATGCTCAGTTGCCCATGTTTACACGTGTTGGTGCTTCTGCATATAAAAAAGATTTAACCAATACCATCGCGCTTTGCGAGGCTTTAGGAAATCCTCATTTAAAGTTTAAATCAATACATGTTGCAGGAACCAATGGAAAAGGTTCAAGTTCACATATGCTGGCTTCTATACTACAAGAGGCCGGTTATAAAACAGGATTATATACCTCTCCTCATCTTATTGATTTTAGAGAGCGTATTAAGATTAATGGAATAATGATTCCACAAGAATTTGTTGTTGATTTTGTCATTCAGTATAAATCTTTATTTGAAGAAATTAAACCTTCATTTTTTGAATGGACTGTTGCTCTATGTTTTCAATATTTTGCTAGTCAGAAAGTAGAAATTGCCATTATTGAAACTGGCTTAGGTGGCAGATTAGATTCTACCAATATTATCAATCCAATTTTAAGTATCATTACCAATATTGGTTTCGATCATATGGACATGCTAGGAAATACTTTGGCATTAATTGCCGGAGAAAAAGCAGGTATCATTAAAAAAAACACGCCCGTTGTTATTGGAGAAAATCATCCTGAAATCAATCCTGTTTTTCAACAAAAAGCAAAATCAGAACAAGCATTTTTATGTTATGCTGAATTTGAAACTGAACTTTTTCATTTCAAAAATAATGAAACAGAAAGTCATTTTGATATCCACCTAAGAACAGGCGAAACCTGGCAAAACATGCAATGCGACCTTCCAGGTATTTATCAAAAAAAGAATATTTGCACTGTCATTTCAAGCATACCTTTTATAAGACAAGCTGGATTTAAAATCACTGAATCTGATATTAAAAATGGTTTATTTCAGGTAAAGAAAAATACTGGATTAATGGGCAGATGGCAACTCATTCAAAACAATCCAAAAATTATTTGCGATACTGGTCATAATGAACATGGAATGAAATTGGTTAGCCAACAATTATCAAAAGTGAAAAGGAAAAATCTTCACATGATTATTGGAATGGTTAAAGATAAAGATGTGTCAAAAGTACTTTCATTAATGCCAAATGAAGCAACATATTACTTCACAAAAGCAAACCTGCCGAGAGCTTTAGATGAAAAAGAATTACAAGCCATTGCAATCACAAATAATTTAAAAGGTAGTACTTTTATAGATGTTGAATCAGCAATTCAATATGCTATTCAAAATTCAGACAAAGACGATTTAATTTTTATTGGAGCTTCTACTTTTATTGTTGCGGAGGCATTGGAATACTTTCAAAAACAAAACATTAAACTTCAATAACTTTAGAGCCTGCAAAAACGTAAACCTTATCATTAGGATTTGTTTCAATAACTTTTGCACCAGTAAAACTTCCAAATGCTGGCAGTAGAATTTGATTTTCACCCACGAAAATACAAGCTAATCTTTCTCTTTGTTTTCCTTTTCCTTCCAATAAAACTGCCGGATGAATATGTCCGCTAATACTTGGTTTTGTTGAGTTTTCATCGGGCTCATGAATCATTTCTATACCTCTTCTTTCTTGTTTATAAAAGGTTTGAATTCCTGCTTCCTTTAATAAATACGCCGGCATTCTATCATGATTACCTCTAATGAGTGTCCACTTTATATGTTTATATTTTAAAGTTAGTTCGATGAATAAATTCCATTCTTCATTTAAATCAGAATGAAACAAATCGCCCAAAATAATGAATTCTTCAAAGGAATATTTTTCCAAAATTTCTTGAATTTTAATTAGGTTTTGGTCTGCCGCAGCCATTGGAACTGCAATTCCATTTTTACGAAAATGACTTACTTTGCCTAAATGTAAATCGCTAAATAAAATAGCACGCTCCTCTGTCCAAATTATACCTCGTTCAGGTAAAGCCAAAAAGTTTGAATTAGCGAATGAAAATTTCATTGTTGGCAAGAAGCATATTTTTCCGCTAATTTTCCCGAAAAAAAATTGAGCTTTCGTCAAAAACTTCAGTACCATTTGGTAAAAAAATTAGGTATCTCCAATAAAGATGCTTCAAACCTAATTTTATCATCCCAGGTAAAAGTAAATGAAAATGTAGTTAACGAAAATATTCAAATCAAACCTTTAGATGAGATAGAAATTCTAAATCAAAACAATCAGTTTTATGATAAAAAATATTATCTTATTTTGAATAAACCTGTTGGAATTGAAAGTACTTTAAACCCTGATATCGAGAACAATCTTCTACCCTTTTTACCTCAGATTAAAGGCTTGTTTCATATAGGAAGATTAGACAAGGAATCAGAAGGTTTGATGCTTTTTAGTAATGAAGGTAAAATTCATGATAAAATTCTAAGGAACAAAAATCAGGAAGTTTTAAAAAAATATCTGGTTGATGTTGATTCAGAAATTGATGAAGACTTTATTGCAAAAATGGAATCAGGCATTGAAATATTAGGAACAAAAACGCTCCCTTGTAAACTTCAAAAATTAGATTCAAACTCGTTTTACATTTGGTTAAATCAAGGATTAAATCGACAAATAAGAAGAATGTGTTATAAATTGGGGAAAGAAGTTATTAAACTCAAACGACTTAAAATTGGAGAAATAGAATTGGGTGAATTAGAACCTGGAAAAACCAGAGAATTGAGCCATGATGAAATTCAATTTTTAAAAACCCTTTTTTAGTTTCAATAATTAGTCAATTTTCTTAAAAACTTTTTAAATTCATCAATTTTATTAAGTTTGAATGAGAAACTCTAATTGTGTATGAAGAAAATATTACTAATAACTGCCGGTGTTTTAATTGCATTGGCTTTGCTTTTTTC
>JBIPMI010000253.1:0-4618 GCA_044369215.1 Bacteroidia bacterium
GCAATGATTTTCTCTTGTTCTTCTTTTGTTTTCGTTCTTCTTTTCATTTTTGTTTACACTTTTTTGTGTAAACCTATTTTAGGACGAGACACAATACTTACGAGTTGAATGTCAGGTTTAATTCTAATTAAAAAATGGATTTTATTATCTATTTTCTTTGGAAAAAATACGATGTTTTTAACCCAAACATAAACCTGCTTTTGATGTTTTACTTTAATGCTTTCTCTTTTATTGTATCGACTATATTTTTCGTTTAATGGTCCGCTAATTGAAGTTTCTTTTAAAAATGAAGCATAGTGAATTTGTGGTGTTATAAGGCCAATTTTTTTGAATTTTTTTAAGTTTTTTGATGTGGCAAGTGCCCCTAATGCATTTACTCCATCATAAGCAGTATAGCTGAGAAAAAATGTATCTGCTATTAAGGCTATTCTAGGATCTTCAATTCCTCTGATTTCATTTTCAAATTCTAGATATAAAATGGGTTCTTTATGGTTGTTAAAAACTACATTTGGACCATTAATTTCACAAAATCCTAAACTCGATTTTTTATCTTTACCCAAGGCTCGATATATCATGTATAAATCTTCTTCCATTTGAAAAATGGCAGGATTCAAAACTCCATCAAAATCAAAATTACTACTTTCTAAAATGATACCTTCTCTTTTTATTTCTAACATTTTGTGTTATTAATAATAAAACCCGGCAAGACCGGGTTTTATAAATTTCAGATAAACTTAATTCGAAGCTGTTATCTTTCTATAGGAGTTTGTCTGTTTAACAGGTCAATAACTATACTGATTTGTTGATTCAAATGTCTGATGTTAAAGCCTATTAAACATTATACTTTAAATTGAATGTATTACATCATTCACACTTAAAATATTCTAAGATTGAATAATTATCGTTTTTGCTAAACATTAATTTTTCCTATTTTGCCGGATAGATATGGAGAAGATACTTAAAAAGGTTGTAATCAGTGGTTGTTTTGATTTGTTGCACAGCGGACATATTGCTTTTATTAGAAGTGCAGCGCAGTTCGGACAAGTTTATGTTTGTTTGGGCTCAGATAAAACTGTTTTCGAATTGAAGAAAAGATATCCGGTCAATTCTGAAAATGAACGTAAATTTATTTTGGAAGCCCTTTATGATGTGTTTGAAGTTTGTATCAGTTCAGGCTCGGGTTATCTTGATTTTTTACCAGAATTGGAAAGAATTCAACCCGATATTTTTGTGGTTAATGAAGATGGCTATTCAAAGGAAAAGGCAGAATTATGTGCTTCTAAAAATATTGAATTGATTGTTTTGGATAGAACACCTTTTACAGGTCTTCCTGCACGTTCAACTACAGATTTGCGAAAAATAAATACCATACCATTTAGAATTGATCTGGCAGGTGGTTGGCTCGATCAACCTTTTGTATCCTTGTTTGCTTCAGGTCCTGTTATTACAATCAGTATAGAACCAAGCCATGATTTTAATTCTAGAAGCGGAATGGCTAGCAGCACCAGAAGGGTTGCAACTGATTTATGGCAAAATCAATTACCCGATTCAAACGCTGAAAAAACAGCAAAGATTTTGTTTTCATATGAAAATCCTCCCGGTAAAATAGAGATTGCCGGTTCACAAGATGCAATTGGGATTGTTTATGCAGGTTTAAATCGTAGTTTTTATGAAGCTCAATACTGGCCATCTAAAATTGATTCAGTTTTTGATGAAGATGTATTAAGTTTTATTGAGCAAAATTTATACTTGATTAGTTTAGGTGAGCGTAAACATGATTACCATGTTTTAGCTGATACCAATATCAATAAATACTATGCAAATGCTTTGTCACAGGCTGCCGAATCTTGTTGGAATGCTGCTATAAACAAGGATTTGAAGTTATTTGGTGAATCTATGCGGTTGTCGTTTGAAGCACAAATTGCTATGTTTCCCCATATGGTAAATGAAGATATCTTTAATATAATAAATGTTTATAAGGATTCTGTTTATGGTTATAAACTAAGTGGTGCCGGTGGAGGTGGATACTTGATACTATGTTCAGATAAGCCAATCGATAATGCTATCCAAATTCAAATAAGAAGGAAGTAAAACATGAAGAAAGTAAATACAAAAATTGCCTTTGTTTCAATTCTGAGTTTGTTCTTTTTATGGGCTTTAGCGCATAACCTCAATCCAATTTTAATTCCACACCTGAAGAAAGCTTGTCAGTTAAATGATATGCAATCGGCTTTGGTTGATTCATCTTTTTATATCGCTTACTTTTTAATGGCTATTCCTGCTTCATTATTTATCAATAAATGGGGCTATAGAAAAACCATTGTTATTGGATTGTTGATGTTCTCTCTTGGTGCCCTTCTATTTTATCCAGCTTCTATTTTATTGAATTATTCTTTTTTCTTACTTTCATTGTTTATTGTGGCAAGCGGCCTTACCTTTCTTGAAACAGCTGCAAATCCTTATGTGACGGTCTTGGGAGAACAAGAAACTGCAACTCGTAGATTGAATTTTGCACAATCTTTTAATGGACTAGGTGCTACTTTAGCAGCATTATTTGGAAGTAAGTTTATTCTATCAGGTAAACAGATTAATGCAGATTTATTATCAGGATTAAATGAATCGCAAACAAGAGATATTCTACTTCATGAAGCTGCTTCCGTGCAAATACCTTACCTTATTATTTCCTTAGTTGTTTTTATTGTAGCACTAATTTTCATCAAATTGCCTCTTCCTGAAATTGAAAAAACTGCTTCAAATGATTTCAATTATGTTCAATTAATTCGTGAATCAAAGTCTTTACGAAGCTCTATGTTGGCCCAATTTCTTTACGTTGGTGCTCAAGTAGGAATTGGTAGTTTCTTTATTCGTTTAACAGTAAATGAGTCAGGTATGGCTGATAAAGATGCTGCTTTGTATCTTTCGATTGCATTGTTTTTATTTATGTCAGGTAGGTTTATTGGTACTTTTTTAATGAATTATATCAAACCAAATAAACTCTTAACTTATTATGCTTTGATAAATGTTGTATTGTTATTGATTGTAATTTTTGTAAAAGGTAATACCTCAATTTATGCATTAATGGTAACTCTCTTTTTTATGTCCATTATGTTTCCAAGTATATTTGCTAATGGAGTAAAGGGATTAGGAATAAAAGCAGGAATGGCTTCCTCATTGCTTATTATGACGATTGTTGGTGGCGCCGTTTTCCCTTTAATAATGGGTTTTATTTCAGATTCTTCACAAATTAGTTATGCATTTGTTTTACCTTTATTGGCTTTTTTATGGATTGCTAATTATGCTTTTCAATTCGAAAAATCATGAAGAATTTTTACTTGGCTTTAGATTTAAAAAATGAGCAACATCTCATTGAAGAGTATGAGGCATATCATAAAAATGTTTGGCCCGAAATCATCGAAAAAATTAAAGAATCAGGGATTGTTAATTGTGAAATTTTTCGGGTTCAAAACAGACTTGTTATGAGGTTGGAAGCTCACGACGATTTTAGCTTTGAAAAGAAAGAAATTCTTGATGCTTCAAGTGAAATGGTAAACAAGTGGGAAGATTTGATGTGGACCTATCAACAAGCGCTTCCTGGAAGTAAAGTCGGAGAAAAATGGCAATTGATGACTAAAATATTTGACATAAATAACTAGTATCTATTTTGCTTTTTTAGCAATACGAATATCCGTTTTGGGGTGAGGGTAATTCCTTCATTTTTGTTTACTACTATAATGTCATCCCTATGGGATTTTAGGAAATTTCGTAAAAAACAGGATTCTATTTTAATTCATATTGCCTTAATTCAATTCATAAATCAATTTTAAAATGTTTAGAGTTTTATTAATATAAACTACTGGCAAAAATGCGGATATTCGTATTTAGCAATTAAGGAATTTAGATTTCAATTTTCAATTTATTCTGGATAATATCTATCCATTAAATTCGAAATGATTTCTTTGGTTAAAGGTTTATTACAATACTCTAATATTTCTTGGTATTTCGCAGCTTTTTCAATATCATCAGGGTTTTCAGAGGTAGTAAGTAATATTACTTTAGCTCTTTGTCTTTCAATTTTCATTTCCCTGTATTCTTCCATGAATTCCCAACCATCCATTTTGGGCATATTAATGTCTAAAAAGATAAATTCCGGACACTGTCCTTCATTTGTTATCGAAAGCAGATAATCTAGGGCTTCACTTCCATTCAATACTACTTTTACTGATTGTGAAACTACCATTTTTTTTAATACAAACGAATTCAACATGTTTGTTGCATTGTCATCATCTACCAATAATATACAGTTTAGTTTTCTCATTTTATGATTGATTTTTGGGTATTGTAAATATTACTTTGCTTCCTATATCTTTAGTAGATTCCATCCAGATTTTGCCACCATGTAAATCAATAATTTTTTTACAATGTGCAAGTCCTATGCCAGTTCCTGCGTATTCATCTCGGTTATGAAGTCGTTTAAAAATTACAAATATTTTTTCACTAGCGTTGCGTTGTTTTTAGTTTGAGTTCTCTGAAACCCTTGACAGTCCATTGATACAGCCGTTTTGTGGGTGACCACGATTTGAAATTTGTTTCTGCTTTCCTTTGTCTAAATCACTGATTA
>JBIPMI010000254.1:0-4611 GCA_044369215.1 Bacteroidia bacterium
TTCTTTTGGTTATCAAGGATTCTCACATAATCAAACACCACTTGTTTTGGTTTTGAAATGGTTTCTGATACCGAAACGGTATAGGTTTTAGGCACAAATAGGGCTGCGATTAATGGAATGGCAATAATTACAAGAATAGCAATCAGGATTTTTTTGATGATTTTCATGGTTTTCTTTTTAGTTAAATGAAATTATAAAATCTTTTTGAGTTGGCAGAAAAACCAGCTAATAATAATTTCCAGATTCGATTTTATCGAAAATGAAATTTTTGTTAAGTACCTGAATTGAAGCGCTTTTTAAGAAGAAATTAGGGATTTACTCGAATAAATGGTCCGGTTCAGGAACCTTGAATACCAAAAAGTTAGTTCCAAAAAAGTTCAGGAAAACGTTTAATCCTATTGCCAATAAATTAGAAACCAAAGGTCCGTTTCCTTCAAACCAGCTAGCTGCAACTTCTTGATCAATTCCTCTGAAAATATCTGCAAACCAAAGATTTGGGAATAGCCAGTGGTCACAAACAAAATTAAAAAGCAGATAAACTACAAAGGTGATGGCATAAACCAAAATGTATTTCAGCAGGTATTTTTCGCCATCTTCAGTTTGGTCGATATAGGTCCAGAATTTATTTAGTGTAAAACCAACGAAAAACCCCATCACGTAACCAATGGCTTTCGATAATAAATTCAAAGCCGGATATTGAGCGGCAATCAGCCAAAACACACCCAAACTAACAGAAGCACTGGTGGCGCCAACAATTCCAAATTTCAAAAATTTTCTGGTTAGGGGGTATTGGCGAAGCCAAAGTCGGAATTTCTGAATCTGTTTTAACGGCATATATTGATGCAAAGATAAAAATTATTGGCGGCTTCTAAAGTAATCCCTCGTCTGCAAAACTATAAAATTGAGAATTAGCAATAATTAGGTGGTCGGCGACAAAAATATCCAGCATTTTTCCTCCCTCCTGAACTTTTTTAGTGATTTGAATATCGGCCTGACTCGGTTGCAGGTTTCCGGAAGGGTGATTATGCGCCAGAATTATGGTGCTTGCTTTGTATTCGAGTGCATGCATGAAGATGATTTTCGGATCAACAACGGTTCCTGCTATTCCTCCTTCACTAATTCGGATTCTTTTGAGGAGAAATCCGGCCCTGTTGAGGTATAATATCCAGAATTGTTCGTGATCTAAGTCGGATAATAACTCGCTTAGAACCAAAAAAGCGTCTTTGCTGCCTGAAATTTTCTTTCTTTCAAGCGCTTCCTCATCCTTTCTCCTTCTGCCCAATTCTAGGGCTGCAATTAATGTAACGGCTTTTGCGGGTCCGATTCCTTTGATTTTTAGGAAATCCTTAGTTTTGAATTTACCCAGTTCCTGAAGCTTATTTTGGGCAGAATCAAGTACATCTTTACCCAAATCGAGGGCACTTTTTTGGGCATTTCCCGAACCTATTAAAATGGCCAGAAGCTCTGAGTTTGTAAGGTGTTCACGGCCTTTTTGAAGTAGTTTTTCTCTGGGTCTGTCATCCTCAGAAAGTTGAAGAATAGATTTTCCTTTTTGGGGCAATTCCTGGTTTGTCATTCAGCTAAATAACAAAACAAAAAAGGCTTTCCTGTTTAGGAAAGCCTTAGAAGTGTATTCAATCGAAATTATTTCTTCTTTTTAACTACTTTTTTAGCAGTATTTTTCTTAACAACAGCAACCGGAGTAGTTCCGATTTTGTTAACAGCTCTAGCTAATTTAGATTTTTGGTTAGCTGCTTTATTCTTGTGAATAATGCTGCGTTTTGCCAACTTATCCAACATAGCGCTCACTTCTTTTAACAAAGCTTCTGCTTCGCTTTTAACAGTTGAAGTGCGCAGGCGTTTAGATAAAGTACGGGTGGTCTTTGCCTGGTAACGATTACGTAAACGCTTAGTAGCTGAATTACGGATTCTTTTTTGTGCTGACTTATGGTTTGCCATTGTAAATACTTATTCTTTAATCTGATTTGCCCTTAAAAAGGGATGCAAATATAGGTAATAGAATTGAAAATCAAATCACCAAGCAAAAATTATCCTCAAACTGAGAAACTTTCACCGCAACTACATGTGCGCGTGGCATTTGGATTGTTGAAAGTAAAACCTTTTCCGTTTAATCCATCCGAAAAATCCAGTTCTGTACCAAATAAGTACAAAACGCTTCTTTTATCGGTAACTACCTTTACACCATTGAAATCCATTACCTCATCACCCGGTTTTGCTGTATTGTCGAAATCTAACTTGTACGACAATCCTGAGCAACCACCACTATCTACTCCAACTCTTAAAAAATAATCTGGTGTATACGATGATTCTATCATCAATTCTTGAATTCTGCTTTTTGCTTTTTCGCTAACTGTAATCATAACTAAAATGATTGAACCGCAAAATTAGACAAATGTTTAGTATTAATTTTGTAAAAATCGAAACATATTGATTCGAAATTAGAACATTCCTCCAAAATTTTGGATTGAAACGCCTAAACCTATATTTAATGAATTAAATGGTTTTGGGAATTGTGTACATGACGAATTCCGCCCCTACAGGGCTATGGTTTGGTTGCCAAATATTTCCCTAGCGAATTCCGCCCATTCAGGGCTATAGGTTTCTTGTCGAATAAATTCCGCTCCCTCGCGAATTCCGCCCCTACAGGGCTATGAGTTTTATGTCGAATATTTCTCTAACGAATTCTGCCCATTCAGGGCTATGGGATATTCGTTCTAACGAATTATGCCAATAGTGAATTACGCCTATTCTAAGGGATTTGGTTACGGAATGTTGCTTTCATCATTCCAATTCATTTTTATTCTTCATTGGTTTTTCAGGGTGGACTTAAATTGTTTACCTTTGTTTTTATGGCTCAAAAAATTCAAATTATTGCTGTTGCTGGCGCGGGTACAATGGGTTTAGGTATTGCTCAGGTTTGCGCTGTTGCTGGGTATAAAACGCTTTTGTTCGATATCAACCCCGATATGCTTACAAAAGCAAAATCTGCCATCACAAAAAGCCTTCAATCACAGGTTGATAAAGGCAAAATGTTGGCTGAAAACAAGGATTTGGCTTTGTCTAAAATTACTTTCACCACAGAACTAAATGATTTGGTGGCCGATTTGGTAATTGAGGCAATTGTAGAAAGACTGGAAGTTAAACATCAGTTTTTTCAAAATGTAGCCCAAATCAATAATCCTGAAACCATTTTGGCTTCTAATACTTCTTCTATTCCAATTACTCAAATTGCTGCCAAAATTCCTTTTCCTGAAAGAGTTTTGGGAATTCACTTTTTTAATCCGGCTCCAATTATGAAGCTGGTTGAAATTATATCCGGAGTTCAAACAAACCCACAAATTGCAGAAGATTGCAAAGAACTTATTTCTTTCATGGGAAAAACCTGTGTAATGGCTAAAGATGCGCCCGGTTTCATTGTTAATAGAGTAGCTCGTCATTTTTATGTAGAAGGACTAAAAACCCTAGAAGAACAGGTGGCTTCTCTTGAAGATATTGATGCTTTGTTAGAAAGTTCCGGTTTTAAAATGGGTCCTTTTCGTTTAATGGATTTAATTGGTGTTGATACCAATTTCTCTGTTACCAGCAGCATGTACCAATTGTTTCATTACGATGGAAAATTTCGTCCAAATCGCATCCAACAACAAAAAGTAGATGCCGGTTTACATGGCAAAAAATCTGGAAAGGGATTTTACTCTTATGAATAAATACATCATTTTTTCTTTGTTGATTTTGATATCCTTTTCATGCAAAAAGGACAAAACCAACCAACAAAATCTCGATTTCTTCGACCCCGTTTTTGTTGATTTTACAGTAAATATGGATTTACCAGATGCTGCTGAGCTCAAATTCCCCAATGGTTTTATGTATAGCGCAAATGGTTACAAAGGAATTATTATTTACAATACTGGATTTCCTGGTGCTGATCAATATGTTGCTTTCGATAGAGCTTGTCCTTACAAAACAGATAGCATTTGTTCTATAGTAACTATGGAATCAAACAACCTTTTTTATGTTTGTGGCAAAACTGTGAATACGAAGTTTGTTCCTTGTTGCGGTTCAAAATTTGCTGCTCAAAATGGTGGTGTTGTTTCGGGTGCAGCAAACAGAGGTTTAAGACAATATTATGTTTATCAATTTGGTTCACAATTACGTGTTACCAATACTCCAATTTAATTTATGAAAACAAACAAACTGCTTTTATTAGCCTGCTTTTTATTTTTTGGTTTGATATTAAAGTCGCAACCGGCTTTTGTAAAAGATTCTTTAGATAGTTTTATCAAACGTGAAATGGCGCGTTGGCAAGTGCCAGGTTTGGCAATTGCTATTGTGAAAGATGGAAAAATTGTGGTTTCAAAAGGTTATGGCGTAAAAGAATTTGGAAAACCAGAACCTGTTGATGAATATACCTTGTTTCAAATTGCTTCAAACAGCAAAGCTTTTACTGGTACAGCAGTCGCTTTGTTAAATGATGAAAAACGACTTTCTCTTGATGAAAAAGTAAGCAAATACCTTCCTTATTTTAAGTTATACGACAAAAATTCCAGTGAAATGGCAACAGTTCGTGATGTATTATCTCACCGACTTGGCTTA
>JBIPMI010000255.1:0-4602 GCA_044369215.1 Bacteroidia bacterium
GGACTTAGTGATTGAAACGAAAGTTCTTAGAAGACGTGTTTCTAAAACAAGAGAAATTATTGGCGAAACTCCTGCTATTGTTAATATCCTGGAAACAATTGAAAAAGTTGCTCCAACTGATGCCCGTGTTTTAGTAACAGGTGAAAATGGAACAGGAAAAGAATTAGTAGCTCGCTGGATTCATGAAAAAAGTAATAGAGCAAAAGGCCCAATTATTGAAGTGAATTGTGCTGCCATTCCATCAGAATTAATCGAAAGTGAATTATTTGGGCATGAAAAAGGTGCATTTACTTCTGCTATCAAACAAAGAATTGGCAAGTTTGAACAATCAAATGGTGGTACTTTGTTTCTGGATGAAATCGGAGACATGAGTTTATCGGCCCAGGCAAAAGTTTTAAGAGCTTTGCAGGAAAACAAAATTACCCGTGTTGGCGGTGAAAAAGATATTGATGTTGATGTAAGAGTAATTGCTGCAACCAATAAAAACCTTTTAAAAGAAATCGAAAAAGGTAATTTTAGAATGGACTTATACCACCGTTTAAGTGTTATTTTAATACATGTACCTTCTTTGGGTGAAAGACGCGAAGACATTCCTTTATTGGCGGAAAAATTCATAAGAGAAATCTGTGAAGACAGTGGAATTCCAAAAAGAGGTTTTTTACCTCAATCTTTGGAAGAATTGAAAAAACTAAATTTCAGTGGGAATATTCGTGAATTGAGAAATATTGTCGAAAGATTGGTAATTCTTGGCCAACAAAGAATTACTGTTGAAGACATTCAGAAATTTGCAAATCCAATCAATGCGCGTGATGAAGAAAAATCTATCTATGAAAGATTTAGTACACTTCAGGATTTCAAAGAATATGTAGAAAGAATTTTCATTGAAGAAAAACTGAAAAAGAATGGATGGAATGTGGCTAAAACAGCTCAGGAAATTGATATACAAAGAAGTCATCTATACAATAAAATAGAAAAATACAGCTTAAGAAGAGGTGAAGCTGAATAAAGCACCATGATTGGTACTGATATTTTATATGCAGCAAGCCTGCTTACAAATGGAGAATTGGTTGCTATTCCTACAGAAACAGTGTATGGATTGGCAGCCAATGCTTTTAATGGAGCAGCAGTAGCCAAAATTTATGAAACCAAAGGAAGACCTCAGTTCAATCCTTTAATCATTCACAGCAATAGCTTTGAAAAGTTTAGGTCTTGGGGAATTCAAATTCCGGCAGAGGCTTTACATATTGCAGAAAAATTCTCGCCCGGACCATTAACTCTTGTTGTTCCAAAAGGCAATCAGATTCCGGATATTGTTACTGCAGGTCATCCTTCAGTTGCAATAAGGATTCCAAATCATCAAACCTGCCTGGAATTATTAAGTTCCATTGATTTTCCTCTGGCTGCACCCAGCGCTAATATTTCCGGAAGTATAAGTCCAACAAGTGCAAAACACGTTTACGAACAGTTCGGAGAAACAATACCTTATATTTTAGATGGTGGCACTTGTTCCATTGGATTGGAATCTACTATCATTTCATTTGCAGGTAGCACTCCTGCCCTACTTAGACTTGGTGGTTTAGCCATAGAAGAAATTGAAAATACATTAGGAAAAACTTTAGACAAAAGTAAAATCCTGAACAATGAAAATCCTGAAGCGCCTGGAATGTTAAGCCGTCATTATGCTCCAAAAACCAGACTAATCATTGGTAATTTTGAGGAGTTGCCTCCTGTTTTAAAAGAGAAGAAAATTGTAACAATCCGATATAAAGATTTTGAAGAACATATCCCTCATTCAAATCAAATTATATTATCAAAAAACGAAAATTTGAATGAGGCAGCTCAGGCCTTATTTGCAGCCATGCGAGCTGCAGACAAGTTTCAAGCTGATATAATCTTAGCTGAAAAGTTTCCTGAAAAAGGTTTAGGTTTAGCAATCAATGACAGATTAAAAAGAGCAGAATTAAGCTGATTCAAATTATTTAATGAAAGTATTTGTCCTGAATCTTAAATAGAATTTTAAATCAAATTAACCCCAAATAATACTTTGAACCATTTTGATAATTTAGAAGCTGCAAAACGATATGCAAAATCAAGGCCATATTACCATGAGCTAATCATGAAACAGTTAAGAAGATTCCTGCAATTTAAACACAAATTGCCTATGGGATTGGATTTAGCTTGTGGTACAGGTTTATCTTCTAAAGCACTTTGTGAAGTTGCAGAAAAGGTTTTTGCTTGCGATTCTTCAGCATTTATGATTGAACAAACCATTCCAAATGAAGCCATCATTTATTTTGTATCAGAAGGTAAAAATTTAGACTTCCCAAATGAAAGTTTTGATATTATAACAGTAGCTTCTGCCTTGCATTGGATGGATACAAATAGTGTTTTCAATGAAGTAAGTCGAGTACTAAAACCCAAAGCCTGGTTATTGGTTTACGATCATCATATCAAACTAAATCAAAGCAATTTAAACGATTGGTATGAAACTTATTTCAAGCAACATTTTCCTGCACCACCAAGAAATTCCATAAACATTCAATCAATTCTACCCGAAAATTTATGCTTAATAAAAGAAGAAAAAGGAGAACATCAAATAACCTTTACCTTACTTGATTTTGTTCAGTTCTTATGTACCCAAAGTAATGTTTCAAACAGTGTAAATCTTGGCAAAAAGAATTATGAATCGATAGAAAATCAACTTAAAAATGAATTGCTTTTATATTTTAAGGATGAAGTTAATCCACTACAAATTGACTTTTCTTATCAATATCAGCTCATAAGAAAAATATAAAATGGAATTTAGAATTGCGACTCATGAAGACATAAATCAGTTGATTCCATTGGGTTTGATGGCTTATGGAGAATACTTTCCGGTTTTAAGTGAACAAAATAAAAACCTGATGGAAACCAATTTGCAAAAACCGGAATTGTATGAAAACATACTTGGAATTGGTATAGGATTTGTTGCGCTGAAAGAAGAAAAAATAATTGGTATGGGATTTTTAATTTATTCTGTAAATCCAACGCATATTTATCCAGCTGATTGGTCTTATATAAGAATGATTGCAATAAATCCACAATTTAAAGGATTAGGTTTGGCATCTAAAATTACTGAATTGTGTATAGATGAAGCCATCAAAAAAAACGAAAAAATAATTGGCTTACATACTTCAGAAATGATGCCTGCAGCTCGCCATATTTATGAGAAAAAAGGCTTTGTTATAAGTAGAGAATTAGAACCAATTTTTGGAAAGAAGTATTGGCTATATAGTTTAAATTTAAAAAATTAAACGATTATCCTCATTTTCAATAGAAGTATTTTTTAAAAAAAAATCCTGTGTATGTATTGCGAACTATTTTCAAATTATTTTGGAATTAAATTGTTCTATTCAATGAAATTAATGACCCTGAAGGTGGTGATGTTTGAGGGGGTGTTTTTTCATATTTAATTTTCTATAATAATGTCATCCCTTCAGGATTTTAAGAACTTGCTAAAAGAAAAATAACTCTATTCATTTTTTGTATTTTTTTTTGATTATGACGAGTAATAATAAGATATAAAGTTTCGATAAATTTGTTTTTAGGTTAAAAGATGATAATCATAAAAAATTGAATGGAAAATGAATTTAACAATTACCTTGATTTGAACCAAAAATCATGGAATAATAAGGTTGAAGTACATCTTGATTCGGATTTCTATGATATGGCCGGATTTGCTAAAGGTGACAGTTCACTTAAAGAAATTGAATTAGCTTTATTGGGAGATATCAAAGGAAAAAAAATCCTTCATTTACAATGTCATTTTGGACAGGACAGTCTTTCTCTTGCACGATTAGGGGCGGAAGTTACAGGAATAGATTTATCAGATAAAGCCATTGAAAAGGCAAAGGAAATCTCTTCTGCAATGCATATTTCTTGTCGGTTTATTTGTACTGATGTTTATTCGGTACCAAAAGTTTTAAAGGAGCAATTTGACATAGTTTACACCAGTTATGGTACAATAGGCTGGTTACCCGATTTAGATAAATGGGCAGCTGTTATACATCAAATGTTAAAACCAGACGGACAATTCATTTTTGTTGAATTTCACCCCGTAGTTTGGATGTTTGACGATGATTTTAAAGAGATAGCTTATTCTTATTTTAATAAAGGTGAAATTATTGAAACGGAATCAGGTACTTATGCCAATAGAGATGCAGATATTCAACAGAAATATGTTTGTTGGAATCATTCTTTGTCTGAAGTATTTCAATCATTAATTAAACAAAAAATTGAAATTTTAGACTTTAATGAATATTCCTATTCACCCTATCCATGTTTTAAAAATACGCAAGAACTTGAAAAAGGAAGGTTTACCATCAAAAGTTTAAAACATGAAATTCCTATGGCTTATAGTTTGATTGGTTTGAAAAAATGAAAATTATTGCTGAAACAGAACGTTTGATTTTAAGAGAATGGACCTTGGATGATGCGCCAGATTTGTTTCAATTAAATTCCAATCCGAATGTATTAAAATTTACAGGTGACAAACCATTTAAAAATATTCAGGAAGCAGAAGAACTCATTTTAAACTATGAGCAATATTCAAAATATGGATTA
>JBIPMI010000256.1:0-4598 GCA_044369215.1 Bacteroidia bacterium
AATCATCTGAATGTAACATAGCAATGATTTCGCCACTAGCCATTGCAATACCTTTGTTTAATGCATCGTAAACACCATTATCAGGCTCTGAAATAAACTTGTTGATTTTATCTCCGTATGACAAAGCAATTTCAACTGTTCCATCTTTAGAGCCACCATCAACAATAATATACTCTATATCTACATTTCGCTGAGATAAAACTGATTGAATAGCATCGTGAATATAGGTTTTGTTGTAATAAACAGCAGTAATTACAGAGATTTTCATTTGATTGTTTCTCCCTTCATGGTGCTGTTGATGGTATCACGAACAGTATCAAAATACCAACCGTATTTACCAAAGTATTTAAAAGCAGATAAGATATGATACTTCAATAATTTGAAACTTTTGTAGGAGCCTTTTTCAAAATGATGTATGATTGAAACTTCGGGATAATAAATAGTCTTGTAATACTCATTGATTCTTCTGCTTAAATCTGTATCCTCTAAATACATGAAAAATCTTTCATCAAAAAAACCAACTGATTTTAATGCAGAACACCTCATCAACATAAAACAACCCGATAGGTTAGGAACTTCCATTACCTGATCATAATTTTTATGTTTAAGTTCATATTGCTGTAATCGGTTTTCGAAAATTGATTTCAGAAATCCGGGAATGAACCTCCTCATGATTAAATCGAAAGGAGTTGGAAGCATTTTACATAAATACTGGATTTGTTTATCTTCATACAAAACCTTGGGCATCAACAAACCAATGTTTAGATTCTTTTCCAGGTATTCCAACATTTTCATAATTGAACCAGGCTCAAATTCAATATCTGGATTTAATACCAAATGATAGTCAAACTCACTAACAGCAATTGCCAAAGCTTTGTTATGTGCTTTTCCATAGCCTAAGTTTTTGTTATTAAAAATGTATTCAATTCTACTATCTTGAATATGATTACTAATTTTATCTGATTCGGAATTATCTATAATAAACAATTTGATTTGTGCAGGAATCTGAAGCACATTCTCTACCAATCCACTTATAATTTGATATGAGTGATTATATAAAACAATAGATAAGCTTAATTTTATTTTGGATTCCATCAAGAACCTGCAATCAATATAAAATCTAACTATTTTCCGAATAATACTTACCTATTCCCTATTTTTCATATAACTCCATATAGGAGGAAGTCATTTTTTTTGCAGTTAAAGAAAAGTTGTTGTTTGCAAAACTCGGTTCATTTTCCATCATTAACTTGCTCAATTCCTGCACATTTGAGCAAGAAAAAAAGCTGGCCTGATTGGAGTCTTCATCAAATATTTCGCGATGTTGTGGTATATCTGAAAGAATACAATACAAGCCACAAGAGGCAGCTTCAACTACAGTATTTGGTAGTCCTTCAGAATGACTGCAAGAAATAAAAACATCGGCTGCCTGTAAATACTCATTTGGATTGTTTTTAAATCCTAATAATTGAATTTGAGGATGATTTTCTACTTTTATTTTCAAATCATTCATTTCCGGGCCATCACCTAAAATAAGTAATATTTCATTCGACTCAGGAGATTTCTCTAAAAATGCCTCAACCAGTGTTTTGGGGTCTTTTAGTGGTGTTATTGCACCAATACTTAAAAAAACTTTTGAGTTAAGATTCAAATTGAGTTTTGTTCGAAGTTTGCTTTTTAAATCAGAATCAGGTTTAAAAAAAAGCTGTTCATCTGCTCCGTTTTGTATCACATGAATATTTGAAACCTGACTATAAATATTGCCCAATGTATAAGAAACAACCGTTTTAATATCCGCATTTTGAAAGGCAACAAACTCTTTATTTGCAATATAGGAACCCAATAGTTTACCATAAGTTTTTTGGTAATTAGGTTCAAGGTTCGAAGCAAGAGATACCATTTTTCTATGAGAACCTAGGTATTTGTGGGTATAATAAGAAGGTCTATAAGTTGAAGTATGGATGATATCAGGATTGATTTCTTTGACTTTGTTTATTAATTGATGTTTTAAAAAAATGAGTGCTTCAATTCTTGAAAGGTTCAATGTTTCGAGGTGAACAGGAATCTTTTTGAATTTTTCTATTTGAGAATTAATTGGCTCAGGAGATAAAGTAAGTATATAAACTTTGAACCTTGAATAATCAATGTACTTGCAAGTATTGAACAATACTTGTGTTATTCCTCCTGATTCTAAGGTTGAAGCTATATACAATATCTTTATCCTTTTGTTCATTTAACTAATTTTAAATTATACAAAAGAACCAAAATGAACTTCGTTATAAAGCCTGGTAAATAAGACAAAACAGCTAAAAAATTTAACTTAAAAGTATTTGGGAAATAAGAGATTCTTATATCATTCACAAATGCTCTAGCTTCTTTCATTCTTCCAGTTTTTAAGCATGAAACCAGGTTTAAAAACAATTGCTTAGCTATACATGCCCGAATATCATTCTGAAATTTTGAAGCATTTTGATGTTCAAGCAATTTTTCCAATTCTTTAACAACAGGTAATTCAATACATAATTTTTCTGGTGTATCAGACCTATTATCTGCCGACCTCACATAAACCACATCAGCAAAATTACTAAGTATCATTGGGTAATTCAGGAAAATCAATGACCACAATAAACTGTCTTCACCATAATGAATCTCCGGTTTAAAACAACCCATTTCCAACAAAACTGATTTGGGAACACAAGCTGCATCGATATGAATTGGCGCGTCTCCGAAAGAAATCTCTTTAAAATAGTTTTTTAAAACAACTATCTCCCCCTCTAATGATTGCGAAAAAACACGTTCTCTTTGACTTCCATTTGATTCAACAATTAAATAACTATTGGAATATAAACCAGCATTAGGATAAGTTTGAATCAAATTTTTCAAATGACTCAAATGATTTTCCAGCCAATAATCATCTGCATCTAAAAAACAGATATATTCAAATTTTGCCTCTTGAATTCCTTTGTTTCTGGCAGATGATACTCCTTTTGTTTTTTCAGAAACAAACTTTAATCGTGGGTCGCTGATTGATTTAGCTTTTTCAAAACTTAAATCTGTAGAGTTATTATCAACTACAATAATTTCAAAATCAGAAACAGTCTGGTTTAAAACAGATTGAATTGCCTTCTGAATATAAAGCTCTTTATTGTATAATGGAATGATAACTGAAAACATATTAATTCAAGTTTGATACTTTTTTACTATTAAAATACTTCAGTTTTCTATAAAACAAATAGGCATTCGGATGAGCAATTAATTTATTGTAAAAGAAGGTTTTAATTAAGGAAATCAAATAAATGATTTCGTTCAAATACAACATGAATTTACTTGAAAAATCCTTCAATAAAATCCTGTTTTCAACATGCATTCTTTTGTAACTGTTTTGATTTGAAGACACACCTTCTTCTTTATAAATAGCAATAACTTCATCAATATATGAAAAAACAGAAGTTCCCATTTCGAATAAAACTTTGTTCATCCAGTAAAAATCGGCACCAATTTTAAATCTCTTTTCTTCAAACAAGCCCATTTTATTAAAAACAGAACGGTGAGTTAAAATAGATTGATGATTGAGTTTTAAAACGCCATAAACAATATTATCTCTTAAAATCGGATGGTAATGTTTGATGTATTTAACTTGTCCTTTTACCATGATGGTATTCCCATAAACAATGCCTTCTTTATCCAATTTCCCAGAATTTACTATTCTACTCAGGAGGTTTCTATCATCTATAAAAGCATCTCCCATGTTCATCAAAATTATCCAATCTCCCTTTGCCAGTCGTATTCCTTTGTTCATGGCTTCATAAATTCCTGAATCTTTTTCAGAAACCAAAACATCAATTTTATTTTGAAAGGATTTAATGATATCTATGGTACCATTTGTAGAAGCTCCATCAATAATGATGTATTCAAGATTTTGGTAGGATTGATTTAAAACACTATTGATAGTAAGTTGAACATCTTCAAAAGCAGAATTGTAATTAATAGAAATCACAGAAATCAATGGATTTGATTTTCTATCATCATTTACACTTTGTTTATCTTGCTCCTTATCAGTCAATTCAACACAAATTAGGAATCAAATATAAAGGCTAAAATCGTTTTATACAAAGGATTTTAAGGTCAATTAAATGAGGGACTTATTTACTAGTAGTTGAAATCTCCTCGGCTTTATTGGGAGGATTCAATAAAAAGAAATTAATATCGATAATGAACATCACCAAAAATGCATAAACATAATAAAATGCATTGGGTGAAAAGATAAATTGAATACAATAAATGGCCAGTAATGAATAAAGTTTAGCCTTCAGTCCTCTTTTAAATGCAATATACAAAAAGTAAAAATAGGCTATCGAAAACAATCCATACTGACACCAGATAAAAATAAAAACATTATGAGGAAAATGGCTATCACTGGAATTAAAGGCCCACCATTCGCTTTCAAATGCAAATGAACCGGGACCGAAAATTACATAATTATGCAGAATAAATTCAATGCCGGCATAAATTGAATTGGCTCTTTCAATATTACTTGCTATCGACTTGGGATTTGAATCTGTAAAAAATAACCTTGAAATACTGGAAGTAGGATTTTG
>JBIPMI010000025.1:0-14764 GCA_044369215.1 Bacteroidia bacterium
CCATATCCATATCCATAACCGTAACCATATCCATATTTGTCACCTACTATACCTCGTTTATTTAGCCCGTTAAAAATGATATTGATATTATTAATTGATTTATTATCGATTAATTCTTTCATGAATTTTAGGAACTTTTTAGGGGTATAATTATGTCGAACAATATATAAACATAAACTTGAGTACTTATTTAGAATTGATGCATCTGTTACTAAGCCAATAGGAGGGGTGTCAATAATTATATAGTCGAATTGGGTCTTTAACTGTTCTATTAATAAATCTAATTTTCCATTTAAAATTAACTCAGTTGGATTAGGAGGAATAGTACCACCTGGTATAAAACATAAATTTGGAATTTTTTCTATAGGATAAATAATTTCATCAATTTCGGCTTTGCCTACCAAATAATGAGTTAAACCTTTTTCATTTTGAAACTCTAAAATTTCATTTGCTTTTGGCTTTCTTAAATCAAGTTCTATTAATACTATACTTTTTCCTGTAAGTGCAATTGATGATGCTAGGTTCACGCAGATAAAACTCTTTCCTTCTCCTGAAATAGATGAGGTTAACATGATGACATTGCCGTTATTTATTTCATTCAATTTTTGCATAATTGAAGTTCTTAACGACCTAAATTGTTCGGCAATAATTGTTCTACTTCCTTCACTAATTACAATTCTATCCTCTGACTTATTAAAAACAATTTCTGAAAGTATGTTTTTATTGTATACTTCAATTTGAGACCTAAATAGAATTTTTTCATTAAAGTCTTCCGATACAATGATGATTAAAATTATTAACCCAATACAAATACTAACCGAAATCAGATAAATCGTAGATGCAATTGGTTTAACAGGTTTTGAATTTGAATGAGCATTTTCAAGCACAATACCATCAGAAACAGTAGCAGCAAATGAAATTTCCGATTCTTCTTTCTTTTGTAACAAGAAGGTGAATATGTTATTTTTAATATTCTGCTCTCTAACTAGTTCTATGATTTCGCCTTGAATTTCAGGCAGTCTAGCAATTATAGAATTATTTTCATTGAGTTTGTTTGTATAATACTTGCTTTTAATAAACAATGTTTTTCTTATTGAATTTATATTATCAATAATCTCAAGTTTTTTGACTTTTTTAGCTTCCTTAAGGTTTAAGATGAGTGGTGATTTTTCCCCGGTATTAACTAGTTTTAAATTTATTTCTTTGTTTAAGTCAAGGTAATCACTTAAAAGTTTTGATAAAATTTGGTCTGATATGTCCTTAATTGATGGCACATAAGACATATTATTATTTTCTACATTTATATACCTTTCAATTTCATCAAGTATTATAATTTGAATTTCATTTGCTGATAATAAATTTAAATACTCAGATGTATTTCCTGAGTAAAGTGATTCTGCAGAAGGTAATGATTGGCTGCCTCTAATTGATTTAATATTTTGTATTTTATTATCTAAATCTTTTAACTCCTCATTAACGATTTTTATTCTAGTATTTAAAAAGTTTAAAGTATTTATTGCTTTCTCATTTTTATTTTCGATTACAATTTTATTGTAGGATTTTATAATTTCATTTAATATTTTTTCAGCTCTGTTTGCTACAACATCATAATATTTTAGTTGTAATAGTCCATTTTGTTTAGCATTTGAACTTACTTTTAAGTTTGAAATAATTTCATTACTTATAGACTTGATTGAACGTATTCTAAAGTAAAAACTTTTGTTTTGTAAAATATCTCTTGAGGTATCAGCTATTTGAAATTCTAATTTACCAAATTCTGTTTGTACAAATTTGTTTATAGGATATGCTTTTCCATTTACAATAATTTGCTTTTTGTTTTTGAGATAGTGGAATTCAATATTTTGATCTATTTCTTTTAAATTCTCTTTATTTTCTGCCAAGATAATGATAGGGTTATTCGGAAATGTAAGCAAATCACGAAATTTTCCTTTTGCATATATAGGAGCATACAAATGCAGCTCTTCAATTACTTTATAGATTGTTTTTGGAGATTTTATAATTTCAATTTCATTTTCAATTGATTTTTGACTCTCATTACTAATAATTTCATTAAAAACTTCTGTTTGAACAGAATTATTTTTATTGTCTTTTAAAAGGATTTGTGCATTGGCTTCAAAAATAGGAGTTTGAAATTTCAAATACGTCCATGCTAGAACCAATGAGATTATGAATGTTATAATAAATAGCGGCCAGAATGGAAAAAACCTCTGTATGATTCCCAATAATATGTTTTCATATTTTTCTTCTTTGAATGGGTTATTATCGGCTCCTTTCATTTGATTATTTTAAACTGTTAATAATGATAAACAAAGAAATGAGACCTGTTATAAATCCTAATATAGTTCTGCTTTGACTTGAAGTAAATGCTTTTGTTCTATTAGGTTCAACATATAAAATGTCGTTATTCTGAAGATAATAGTAATCTGGTTCCATAATTTTTTTGTCATTCATATCAAACCTCAAGTACTTTTTCTCACCATTAATTTCTCTAATGATTAGAATGTTTTTTCTATTACTAAATGATGTTAGGTCTCCTGCCAATGCTAGTACTTCAGGTAAAGTAATTCTTTCATTTTCAATAGTTAAAATTCCTGGTTTATTAATTTCACCTAAAACAGTCACATGAAAATTAGTAACTTTCACATTAAAAATAGGTTCTTTACCTAGCTTATTTTGAATATAGAAATTGGTTAACTCATCCTTAATATCATTTGTAGATTTTCCTATGAGTTGAATAGGTCCTAATTGAGGAAATATTATAGTTCCATTGGCAGGAACATTATAAGTTCCATTACTATTAATTGTATTAATATTATTCTTAGTTAATTCATCTACATTACTAATAGTGATTTGGATAATGTCATTGGGTCTAATTAAATAGGATTTAGCTGTATCTTCATTTTTGTAATTAGAATTGTTTTTAGCAAAATCAAAACTACTTATTGATTTTTTTGAAAAACAAGAATTAAAAAAAAGAACCAGTAAAAGGAGTCCAATAATGTTTTTCAAGATATAAATTTTTTGGTACATAGCTTCGCCGTGTCAGTCACATGATGTGCTGATTTAATTATAGAAAATGATGGATTTATTAAGCTAAAATCCTTTGTTTTCTAGGCTGAAAGGTCTTAGAATATTGTTAACTGATGCTCAGTAAATAGTAAAGAGGGCGTTAAGTTTGTATTATTAAATACTTAACTGGGTTTTATTTAAATTCAAAGAGCCAACATTAAATATTTGATTTTTATTTAGTTCATAAACTCTAAGGCTTGATTTTTTTAAAACATTAAAATTTTAATAATAAAAAAAGGTTGTCTCAATAAAATGAGACAACCTTTTAGAATTTTTTGTAGAAATGTCGTTAAACTTCAAACATCAATTGAAAAACTAAATTTCTAAATGATAAGCTTAAAATAAAATGTATAATTAAATAAGTATTTCTTCTCCGCTTGAATTCAAGAATCTTGAAGTAACCAAGTGTAAAGATGGATTTGGTTTTATTTTAATCCATTGTTTGTATTTAAACCACCATTTAAATCGGGGTGATTTAAAGTAGCCTTGGGTTATGAATGCAGCAATGTATGGATGCACTTCTATACTTAAGCCTTTTAAATGAAGGTTTTCTATTAAGTAATTAAGCTGGGTTTCAATTTCATCAAGAATAGTAACGCTCGATTGAATTTCGCCACTTCCCATGCAGGCTGGACATTTTTCCATCACTTCAACTGCCATTTCAGGGCGCACTCTTTGACGTGTAATTTGAATCAAACCAAAAGGACTCATTGGCAAAATTTTGTGTTTTGCACGATCTGATTTCATGGCTTCTTTTAGTTTTTCATAAACTTCACGTCGGTTACCAGCATTTTTCAAATCGATTAAATCGAGAACGATTATGCCTCCCATATCGCGTAAACGTAGTTGACGAGCTATTTCTTCAACAGCTTCGATATTTACTTTTAGGGCGTTTTCTTCCTGATTTTCGCCTTTATTAGCAATGTTACCGGAATTTACGTCAATTACATGAAGAGCTTCTGTATGTTCTATAATTAAATATGAACCTCCCATGAAATTAACTTCTTTACCAAAGCTCGTTTTAATTTGTTTGTCAATACCAAAATGTTCGAACATTGGCACTTTGCCATTGTATAGTTTTACTATTTTGGCTAATTCAAGAGAATTACTTTGAAGGTAAACCTTAATTTTATTAAAAAGAAAAGGGTCGTTTACATGAATGCCAATATATTCTTCATTAACTAAATCTCTAACCAGGGTAAGTGTTCTGTTATTTTCGCCTAAAACCTTTTGAGGAGGAGCTGCATCAATTAAAACTGAGCACATTTCTTTCCATTTATTGTGTAGGTCTTTTAGATCGTTTTGCAAATCTTCTATACTAACACCTTCAGCATTTGTGCGAATAATAACTCCAAAATGTTCTGGTTTAATAGCAGCAACAGCTTCTTTCAAACGTTTTCTTTCCTCGCTTTTAGCTATTTTTTTGGAAATACTGATTGCATTATCAAAAGGAATTAGGACTAAAAATCTACCAGCTAAAGAAATTTCAGAACTTAAACGAGGACCCTTATTAGAGATCGGTTCTTTGCTTACTTGAACGAGAACTTGCTGATTTCGTTTGAGGATTTGGGTTATTTTACCATTTTTTTGAATGTCTTCTTCAATGTATTTTTCGCTTAATTCAAACGATTTTGGCTTATCGTTTCTAAGCATTCTAAAAAACTTAGAGAACGAATTGATTTGAGGTCCAAGGTCGAGGTAATGAAGGAATGCATCTTTTTCATGCCCAACATCAACAAATGCTGCATTTAAACCGGGCATTATTTTTCCAACTGTACCAAAGAAAATATCACCAACCAGGTAATTGTTATTTTCCTTTTCATGATGCAATTCGATAATCTTCTTATTTTTAAGAAGAGCAATATCTATCCCTCCCGAAGGGTTTGAATTGATGATTAATTCGTAATTCACGCTATAAAATTTTTACGGCTAAGCCGAGGTAAATGAAGGGGAGGGTAAAATTGGATAACTTAAGAGAGGTGTTTTGATTAAAGAAAAGTAAAGGGCTGTATCAAAGAAATTTAAATTTGAGTTTACTTCAAATCTTATTCTATTTGATACAGCCCTTCGGCTATTTAGCTTACTTTTTCTTGTGCCTGTTTTTTCTTAGGCGTTTTTTTCTTTTGTGGGTCGCGATTTTATGACGCTTCCTTTTCTTTCCACTTGGCATAGTTACTTAGAATTTTTAAGGTTTAAAATTGTAGATTCAATATTTTTCTTGGCTTCTTCATCCGGAACCAATTTTTGAAAGGTTTCAAATGCCAGAATTGCCTGATTTTTATTTTCTAAAGATACATAACATTGACCTAAAAAATAATAAAATTCAGGATTCATTGGGTCCAATTTTGTTAAAGTTTCAAATCTTTGAGCTGCTTTGTCCATTTGCCCGCTTCTCATTGAAAGCATTCCTAATGTGTAATTAGCCTGAATATTTGTTGAGTCACGCTTTGTTATGTCTTTTAAAATCTGAACACCTTTCATAATGTCCAAATCGTTTCTGATATAACATACTGCAAGACTATTTTTAGCTTCCATATTATTCTCATTCAGGGAAATTACCTTTTCAAAGGCATTAACAGCTTTTCCTGTAGAATAAATTTGCATGCCAGTGTCTTCAGTAAGTGCCGAAAATTCATAGTATTTAGCTCCTGCTCTGTACCATGAATTTTCGTCATTTACTTTATTAGCCACTTTTTCTAGGTAATCTGCTGCCACTAAGCGAAAACCGAGGGAATCCCAAGATTTTGCAATTTGAGCAATAGCAAATACACCTACATTTTCAGTTTCAACTATTCTTGTTTGTTCTGAAATGTTTGCTTTTGCTTCAAAACTCAAAGAATCATTTAATGAGGCTTTATAGGTCTGATAATCAAATGGTTTTGATTCAGGCCTATTTGTTCCTGTAGTAGGTTTTAGTTCTGATTCAGGGGTCATATAGTTCATGTAGAACAGATAAGCCACTAAACTTAGTAGGACTAAAATTATGATTATTTGTGCTTTATTGAATCGCATTAAGCTTCTTTAAGTGCTTGTTTAGCTTCTGCTTCTCTTTTGGCAGCGTTAGTTTTTACCGCTTCGCTTTTCTTGATTTTATCAACAAAGGTTTTAGCAGGTTTAAATGATGGAATGAAATGCTCATCAATTACCATTGCTGTATTTTGAGAGATATTTCTGGCAATCTTTTTTGCACGTCTTTTGATAATAAAAGAACCAAATCCACGGAAATAAACATTGCGTCCTTCTGTCATGTTGTTACGCACCACCTTGAAAAACGATTCTACAACTTCTTGAACTTGGTTTTTCTCTACGCCTGTTTTTAATGAAATCTCCTGGATAATTTCTGCTTTAGTCATTGTTACTTGTATTTAATTTTGGTTTAACTCTTCACTTTAATTTTTGGTAGCAAACTTATAAGGGGTTGCAAATGTATAAATTAGAATATTAAAATGTGTTTTTTTTTGAATTTTATTCATTTTAGACCCTATTTTTACCAAATGTCGCAGCAAAATTTACTCACCTGGTACAATCAAAATAAACGAGATTTGCCTTGGCGGTCAACTCGAGAACCCTATAAAATATGGATTTCTGAAATTATTCTCCAACAAACGAGAGTTGATCAGGGCTATAATTATTATTTAAAATTTATTGATGAATTTCCTACAATAAAAATTTTAGCTGAGGCTTCTCAAGAACAAATTTTAAAACTTTGGCAAGGTTTGGGATATTATAGTAGGGCTCGAAATATGCATCAAACTGCAAAAATTATTCATTTTAATTTGAATGGTAAATTTCCAGAAAATTCAGCTGATTTACAAAAATTAAAGGGAATTGGTCCATATACTGCAGCTGCAATAGCAAGTTTTGCATTTAATGAGGCCGTTGCGGTATTGGATGGAAACGTTTTTCGTGTGCTTTCTAGAATTTTTGATGAAAATACCCCGATTAATTCTCATTTAGGTAAAAAACTATTTTCAAACCTTGCTCAGGATTTCCTTAATCCACTTTATCCTGATTCACATAATCAGGCCATTATGGAACTTGGTGCTATGGTTTGTAAACCTCAAAATCCGGATTGCCACAATTGTCCTTTACAAACGATTTGTTTGGCCTACCAAAATAAATCGTATAAAAGTCTTCCAATAAAAGAAAAAAAGCTAAAAGTTAAATCACGCTATTTATACTATATGTTTTTTGAATTTAATGGTAAAACTCTCATTAGAAAGCGTGTTTCCGGGGATATTTGGGAAGGTTTGTATGATTTACCTTGTATTGATTCTGATTCACAGATTGATGAAATTGAAATTTTTGAAAGAATTTCCGAATTGGCTCCTAATCAACCTAAAATAGAAAAAATATTCACTTTAAAGCATCAATTAACCCATAGATCACTTTTCGCAGAGTTTTATAAAATTGAATTGAATCATGAAATTTTAGCGTTTCAAGACTCTTTTTGGTTAGATTTGGAATTGTTGAAAAGTTTTCCTGCATCAAGATTGTTTGAAAAGTTTCAGCAGTCTATTAATTTGCATCATAGCTAATTTACTTTTATGAGTTTGAATAAAGTTTTACTAATCGGTAATTTAGGCCAGGATCCTAGTGTTAGATACCTTGATAACAATAAAGTTGTTGCCAGTTTTACCTTAGCCACCAATGAATCATATACCGACAGAAACGGTGAAAGGAAAACTGAAACCGAATGGCATAATATAGAAATGTGGGACCAAATGGCTAAGAATGTAGATAATCTTAAACAAAGAGGCTATTTAAAAAAAGGTTCTCAAGTTTATATTGAGGGGAAAATCAGAACCGAAAACTACAAAGACAAAGAAGGAATAGACAGGGTTGGGAAAAAAATCAGGGCACTTACTTTAACTTTACTAGGAGGAGTTAATCGTGTTTCTAATGAAAATTCGGAAGCTCAAACAAATCGTCTTGTTGAGCAAAACCAGCAACCTCAGGCCTCAAATTTTGCTCAAAATCCTCCAATTAAGCCTGATATGCAAAATAAAGAGGAAGCAATTGATGACTTGCCGTTCTAATTTTTTACATTTGCATTTCAGGTGATATTGAGATTTTAAATAATACTCCCTCACCAAAATCATTTTTGCATGGAAGAACCCCCGTCTGAACTAAATAGTATATTCCTTCAAGTATTAAATCCTGCATTAGGTGCCGGAGATTTGGCTACTATTATACTGAACTTACTCACAATTTTTTTGTTGATTTTTTTATCAGCAATTTTTTCCGGCTCTGAAAACGCATTTTTCTCTTTATCTAAAGCGCAATTCGAAGAGTTAATTGAAGATGAAACTGCCTCAAGTAAAGCTATACAGTTTTTACATGGAAGTCCCAAAAAGCTTCTGGCAACCATTTTAATCGCTAATACTTTTGTAAACATTGCTGTTGTAATGGTTACAACCGGATTATTTTCGGTACTATTTAATTTTTCAGCCAATCCTCTTTTTGGATTTTTACTTGAAGTTGTTTTTGTAACTTTTATGTTGGTGTTACTTGGCGAAGTAATTCCTAAAATTTATGCATTTCAAAACAATATTAAAGTAACTCGTTTTGTAGCAGTACCGATGTTTTACATGTATAGAATTTTCCAACCATTGGTATTTTTATTAGAAAGCACAACAGCCATAATTGATAAACGTGTTACTAAAAGAGGTCATGTTTTATCTGTTGATGAACTTACTCATGCCATTGATATTACTTCCGAAAAAGATTCACCCCACCAGGAAAGAAATATATTAAAAGGAATAGTAAATTTTGGAAATACTACTGTAAAACAAATCATGCGTCAGAGACCTGATGTACTTGCAGTGGATGAAAATATGAGTTTTAAACAACTCATGGTTACAATTATAGATGCAGGTTATTCAAGGGTTCCTGTGTTTCAAAATAATTTAGACCATATCAAGGGAATTCTTTTCACAAAGGATTTATTACCTCTTTTATATGAAGAAGATTTTGATTGGAAAACTTTAATTCGACCTGCTTTTTTAGTTCCTGAAAGTAAAAAAATAGATGATTTATTAAAGGAATTTCAAAGTAAAAGAATGCACCTTGCTATTGTTGTAGATGAATTTGGAGGTACATCCGGACTTTTAACAATGGAAGATATTCTTGAAGAAGTTTTTGGTGAAATTCATGATGAATTTGATGAGGATGAACATATTTATTCAAAATTAAACGACTTTACTTACGTTTTTGAAGCTAAAATGTTAATCAATGATGTATGCCGATACATGGAAATTGATCCTGAAGAATTCGAAGAAATTAGAAAAGAATCTGATACTTTGGGTGGAATGCTGCTTGAGTTAACAGGAGATATTCCAGGTTTAGGACAAGAAATTGTTTTTGACCGATTTACATTTAAAATTGAGGCTGTAGACAAAAGACGTATCAAACGTATTAAAGTAACTATCAAACAAAACCAAACTGAAATTGATGAAAACTAAAGTTCTAATTTTTACTCTTATTTCAGCTTTATTTTTTTCTTGTTCTGAGGAAAAATACACTCCTAAGCCAGTTGCTTTTCCAAGAATTGAATTTCCTCAAACAACTTACACCAGATACAATTTAAATGATTGTAACTATTCTTTCGATTTGGCAGATTATGCAATTGTAAAAAACGATCCATATCCTGCGGCTGATGAATGTTGGTATAATATTCATTACCCCAAATTTCAGGCTACTTTACATTTGAGTTATAGGCCAATTAAAAACAGAGATGATTTGTTTAAAGTCATCAACGATTCTCGTGAAATGGTTTACAAACACGTAATGAGAGCTGATGAAATCGTTGAAAATTATATCTCAAAAGATGGACTTTCAGGAATTTTTTATGAGTTGGATGGAGGTACTGCTACAAACGCTCAATTTTTTGTAACAGATAGTACAAACAACTTTCTTAGAGGTTCTCTTTATTTTAATGTAAAAACAAATCAGGATTCAATTGCTCCTGTTTTATCTTTCTTAAAACATGATATGTTACATTTGGTTAATTCCTTAAAATGGAATACAAATGGACTTAAGAAATAAGTTGAATAATCTCTTTTGCAGCTCTTGTATCAGCGCCATGTTCTCCAAATAATTGTCTTAGCTCAGCATAATCTTTCATGAGCTTTTCATGATCTTTTCCTCCCGGTAAAACTGCAGTAAGTTCACTTAGTATTCTTTCTTCAGTGAAAACTTCCTGTAACAATTCCGGAACGGCCAACCTACCTAAATTCAGGTTAACCAAAGACATATATTTAGCTTTTACCAATAAGCGACCTATTGCAATCGAAATCGGACTCGCTTTATATGCACAAACTTGTGGAACATTTAGTAATGCTGTTTCTAAACTAGCAGTGCCACTGCAAACAATTGCGGCTTCTGATATAGCTAAAATTGAATAGGTTTTGCCGAATTCTAGATTTACATCTTCTTTAAGATAAGGTTCATAGTCTTTGTATTCCAATCCGGGAGCGCCACAAATCAATACACGAAACTGATTTAGTTTAGCTGCAGTTTGTAACATAATTGGCAACATCAGTTTGATTTCTTGCCTTCTTGAACCCGGTAATAGTGCTAAAATTGGCTTTTCATCTCCTTTTTGATATGGATTTGCAGCACGAAAATCTGCAACCTCATCTAAAAGTGGATTTCCAATATACTTAGTATTTACCTTCCATTTTTTGAAATATTCAATTTCAAAAGGGAAAATAATTAAAAGTAGGTCGACGTATTTTT
Organism: Bacteroidia bacterium; assembly: GCA_044369215.1. Classification (GTDB taxonomy): domain Bacteria; phylum Bacteroidota; class Bacteroidia; order UKL13-3; family UKL13-3; genus CAISCU01. The sequence goes on from JBIPMI010000025.1 coordinate 10,831, forward strand.
CTAGTTTTTTAGCGCGATTTTCTTTCCATGCCCAAACTTTTGGTGCGATGAAATAGACAGTTTTAAATCCGTTTTTCTTGGCGAATTCCGTCATTCTTAAGTTAAAACCCGGATAATCTATAAATATTACTACATCAGGTTGAAATTTTAAGATTTCACTTTTACAATGAGAAAGGTTGTTTAATACTTTTTTTAAACTCATTAAAACTTCAACAAAACCCATTATGGCATTGGCTTTGTAATGAGTAATTAAACCGGGTGCAACAGCATTCATTTGGTCGCCACCCCAAAATCTGAATTGAGCAGCAGCATCCTGTTTTAAAATCGATTTCATGATTCTTGAACCATGTAAATCACCGCTTGCCTCTCCTGCAATTAAAAAGTATTTCATGTAAAACAAAAATATAGATTTTATTTCTTCAACCTGAAAAGAATTAGATTTGATGTAATAATAGAAAGTATTTATTTCGTTTCAAATTCATTACATTTATAAAAAATAAAAACATGGCAGAGCAAAAGCAAAACCGCAGCACATTAATACTCTTGTTATTACTGCTTGTAGGTTCAGTAGGTTTTAATATCTACCAATTTAAAAATCACAGTACTACTGTTGTAGAACATGGCACACAAGTTGATAGTTTAATCAATGCTAGGGTAGATGTTGAAAGAGAATTAGCAGGTATTACCATGGAGCTTGAGAAATACAGAGGTATTGCCGGTAATTTAGATAGTTTATTGAACGATGCAAATGGCAAAATGAACGCTCAAGAAGCTAAAATTCGTAAACTTATTTCAGGTGAAAAAGACTTGAATAAATTGAACAAAAAACTCAAATCTGAATTAGAAGAATTACGCAAACTTAGAGATGAGTATTTAGAAAAAATTGATGGTTTATTGGCTGAAAATAAAGCTTTAAAAGAAGAAAATTCCACTTTAAATACGCAGGTTACTGATTTAAATCAACAAAAGAATTTACTGGAGCAAAAAGTAACGACTGCTTCTCAATTAAAAGCTGAATACATTAAAGTTAATTCATTCAAAAAACGCAGTAGTGGAAAATTTGTAGAAAGTGTATTGGCAAAACGTACCAATAAATTAGAAGCTTGTTTTACCATCATGGATAACAAAGTTGCCGGTTCCGGTGACAAAATGATTTACCTTAGAATTGTTGCTCCAAATGGAAAAGTTTTAATGGGTTTTACCAAAGCAAGTTTAACTGTTGATGGCGAAAATGTGGATGCAACTGCTTCTCAAAAAATAGATTACAAAGGCGAGAAACAAGATATGTGTTTGTCGTTTGAGAATGAAGATAGAATTTTGGAAAGTGGAACTTATTTAGTAGAGGTTTATATCGAAAACACTTTGGTTCATCAAAGTAACTATACATTGAAATAATCAGAAATTTCAAATCAATAAAAAAAGCCCGTTCAGTTTTGATCGGGCTTTTTTATTGAAAATTTTTGAACTCATGCATTTCTATTCTGCCGGCACAAAAGTCATATTCATCTAATTGATTACTTGCTACGAGGATTGTTCGACTGCCCAGCATATCAAATATTGTTTTTCGGTACCATAAAATTCCATTTTTATCTAAGTTGGAACAAGGTTCATCTAACAATAAAATGGGTGTATCTGCATACAAAGCAAGTATCAATTTAAGTCGTTGTTTCATTCCAGAAGAAAAGTGTTTGATGAATTTCTTTTCATTCCCTGCTAAACCGCATAATTCAAAGACCTGTGATTTAGTAATTCCCGCTTTTAATTTCTTAAGAGAAAAGTTAAAATCCCAAACTTCATCCAACGTAAATTCTTCAGGTAAATCGAGATAAGGTGCTACAAAAGAAAAGAATTGATACAAATCTTCATCATTTACTTGTCTGCCTTGTAAATGATAAGAAATACTTCCTTTGCTAATGGTTTGATAATTATAAATTAATTGCAGTAATGTACTTTTACCACTACCATTATTTCCAACCAAAGCCAAACTGGAATTTGATGAAATAGTATAGTTAATACCTTTAAAAATCCACTGCCGATTATAGCGTTTGCCGATATCGGTAAGCCTGATTTCCATGTTTTATTTGGAGTTAAAGCCTTTTAAAACACCTCTTTCAGAATTTCTGATAAAAGCTAAAATCTCATCTCTTTCAGGAGTTGCTTCTAATTCTGCTTCAACAATATCAAGTGCTTTACTTAAATTTCGGTTATGAATGAATAAAATTCTATAGATATTCTGAATCTCATTTATTTTTTCATTGCTGAAGCCAAATCTTCTTAAACCAACAGAATTAACGCCTTCATATGTTAGTGGATACCTTCCTGCTTTTACAAATGGAGGCACATCTTTACTGACCATACTTCCACCTTCAATCATCACATTTCTGCCAACAATTCCAAATTGATGAATAGCAGATAATCCGCCAATTCTGGCATGGTCCTGAATTAATACATGACCCGCAACCTGAACACCATTTGCAATTATCACATTGTTTCCAACGACACAATCATGCGCCAAATGAGTATAGGCCATAATCAGACAATTTTTCCCAACTTCAGTTTTGAACTTGTCTTTGGTGCCTCTGTTAATGGTCACACATTCTCTGATAGTAGTATTATCACCAATAAAAACATGGGTGTCTTCACCGTCAAATTTTAAATCTTGTGGAACAGCTGAAATTACAGCTCCCGGAAAAATTCTTACATTTTTGCCAATTCTTGCTCCCGGATATATGGTAACGTTTGAGCCAATCCATGTTCCTTCACCAATTTCTACGTCTTTATGAATGGTTGAAAATGGATCAACTACAACATTATCAGCTAATTTTGCTTGAGGGTCGATGTATGAAAGGGATTGTATCATTTTAGTTCTTTTTTGCTACCTGTGCCATTAATTCTGCTTCTGCAACCAACTTATCTCCGACAAAAGCAGAGCCTTTCATCACACAAACTCCTCTTCTAATTGGGGCAATTAAATCTAATCTAAAAACCAAGGTATCACCGGGTAATACTTTATCTTTAAATTTGGCATTGTCTATTTTCATGAAATAGGTGTTATAATTTTCAGGGTCTTCAACTTTAGATAATACCAAAATTCCACCTGATTGTGCCATTGCTTCAATAATTAAAACGCCGGGCATTACAGGATTCGAAGGAAAATGACCTTGGAAAAATGGCTCGTTTATTGTAACGTTTTTTAAAGCTATTACATGGTTCTCTCCAACCTCTAAAATCTTATCAACCATTAAAAACGGATACCTATGAGGTAACATTTTTTCAATTTGATCTGCATTATATAATGCAGGTTTATTTGGATCGTAACGAGGAACTTTAACAGCACTTCTGGTTTTTTTAATCAATGCTTTGATTTTTTTACCAAAAGCTACATTGGCTGCATGGCCGGGTCTAGCTGCCATAATTTGTGCTTTAATCGGAGTCCCTATCAAGGCTAAATCACCAATTAAATCCAATAATTTATGACGCGCAGGTTCATTATGGAATCTTAAATCAACATTGTTTAAAATACCTTCTTTTTTAACTTCCACTTTTGGCTTGTTGAACATTTTTGCCAAATGCTCTAATTCATGGTCTTCAATTACTCGGTCAACAATTACAATGGCATTGTTTAAATCACCACCTTGAATTAAACCATTGTTATAAAGTAATTCCAATTCATGTAAAAAGCAGAAAGTTCTGCATGATGAAATTTCACCCTCAAATTCTTTTAAACTGGTGATTGAAGCATGTTGACTTCCTAAAACCGGCGAGTTATAATCAACCATAACAGTTAAACGATAATCGTCTAAAGGCATAGCAATCATTTCAACACTTCTGTCAGATTCTGTATAAAATACATTTTGAGGAATAGTAAAGTATTCTCTTTCAGCATCTTGTTCAACTACACCGACTTCTTTCAAAGCTTTAATGAAATAGCGAG
>JBIPMI010000257.1:0-4552 GCA_044369215.1 Bacteroidia bacterium
ACAACAGGTTCATTTATTGGGATTTGATTTCCATATCTCTCTTTAAGCTTTTTTCTAACTTCCTCTGAATTGAGATTAAATTGACCCAATTTTTCTAGTTCACTCAATTTTATTCCTGCCCCTTCAAAGTAAATTTTCCAAACGAGTTCAGAGCAATAAATTTTTTCATCAGACCAATTAAACCAAAGGTCATAGGGTATACCAATCATTTTTTGTCCCGTTTTTTTCATTGAATTGATTTGACTTTCATTCAATGTTTTTGCGAATCTCTTGAGGACATAATGATTATTTTTTCCTTTATTGATCCATGTTTTTAACGCAGTTAGTTTAACAGGCTGAACGGCTTCCAAAACATAAGTTTTTCCATTGTTTTTAAAGATGATTCCACAATGAGAATATTTTGAATGGGTCGCTAATTGAATTGCTTTACTTTGGCTTGATTCCGATTCCTGAAAAATAGTATCACCTGATAAGAATTGTGACTCATCTATTTCCTGATTACAGGAACAAAAAAGAATGATGATGAAAATGAACCTATTCATATTTAAATTTCAATTGAGATTTAAATAAGTTCAATAGGTTTAAAATTCTTGATTAATTTCTTTTTAGTTTTATTTCCAAACCCAATCTAATTTTTGTTCAAATGGAATTCCAAATTTCACTTGTAGCTCTTGTATTTTATTTTTGATGAACTCAAGGTTGTCGACTTTGTTTTTTGCAATTAAAAAGGAATCTCCATCTGTAAAATTGATAATAAAATAGGCTCCGGTTTCATAAATGATTTCAGTATCAACATATTCTATACTTCCATCTCCGTTATCATCTTTCGAATAAAAACTATCATCTCTGAATTCAAATTCTATGTTTTTCCCGAATCTGTCATTGAAATGTTCCTTCACAAACTTTGTATAATGGCGTTGATGAAACCATTTTGAATAATAGGGGAAGGCAACAAAAAACAAAAGAGCTGCAATCCCGAAAAAAATTGCAGAATAGGGACTATCATTCCAATATGAGATACCGGCCCAGATTAATATTAAAAAGCTATTGATATACCTGGATCTTTTTCTGTTTCTTATTTTTATTGGTGAAACAGATGCCAGAAACAACTGATGTTGTAAATAATCATTCTCTTCTAATATCATATTGTTAAGCTTTGATAGCACATCTCAGTTTGGCTGATTTGGCTCTTGGGTTATTAAATATTTCTTCAACGCCTGGTCTGATTGGTTCTTGAGAAATCTCTGAAAAGATACCAGCTCTATATAAAGCTTGAAATGCTTTTTTTACTCTTCTATCTTCGCCTGAATGAAAAGTAAGGATGGCAACCCTTCCTTCCGATTTCATGGCATATGGAAGTTTTTCAAGAAAGCTTTCTAATACTCCAAATTCATCATTAACCGCAATTCTCAATGCTTGGAAACATCTTTGACATGCTTTTTTGATTTCTTCTTTTTTTGTTGCAGCTGGTAAAAACGAAAGCGCTTCTGATATGATTAAAAAAAGTTGTGTAGTTGTTTGAATAGCTCCTGAATGGTTCACAATCTGACGTGCTATTTGTTTTGCATAAGGCTCATCAGAATTTACTTCAAACAGTTCTTCCAAAAAATCCTGAGAACAGTTTTTAATGTATTCCGAAACAGGTTTACCACTTTTAGGATTCAGACGTAAATCTAAAGGACCATCAATTTTATAAGAAAATCCTCTATCCGGATTATCGATTTGCATAGATGAAACTCCCAAATCGGCTAATATGAAATCGAATAAACCAGATTCATCTTGTAATTGGTCGATTTGAGAAAAATTCATTTTTCGGATTTTCACTTTGTCTTCACCAAATCCAGCTTTTTCTAAACGTTCTTTGGTTTTAGGAAGTTCAAATGGGTCAACATCTGTAGCAAACAAAATGCCTTTTCCTTTTAATTGTTTCAGCATTTCTAAACTATGACCACCATATCCTAATGTTGCATCAAGTCCAATTTGACCAGGTTTTATTTTAAGAAAATCTATAATCTCATTTACACAAATAGAAAGGTGCATTCCGGCCGGAGTTCTGCCTTGTTGTTTGATTTTTTCAATATCATCGGCATATTTTTCCGGCTGTAATTCCTTGTATTTTTCTTTAAACGATTTTGGATGAGTTCCTTTATAGCGAACTCTTCTTGCTTTTTTAGGCTCCTGATTTTGTTCCGACTCCATTGCGGTAAAAATACGGAATAATCAAGAGCTACAAAAGCTTAGATTAGAGACTATTTTTAAGAAATTACATTTATAAAATTAGAATCCTATTTTGTTTCATTCAGTATCTATAAAAAAGGACATAAATCCATTGTGACCAATAGTTTTTTGAGGGATTGTTTATGCATTCTAAATCATTCTTTTTTAGTTTTCTCTTTAATTTTAGTACAATCCTGAATTCCAATTTTGCAGTTTTTGCTTAATACATTATATTTTAGGTTGATATCAGAACTTCTGGCTGCGTAACATTTCGATTCAATACTTTTCTCCATTCCATAAAGTTTTCTTTCATATTCTGTTTGATGCTTCAACTTTTTGCAATACTGATTTAAAAATTGAATATGGTTGTAAACATTAATTAATTCTGTTAAATACTGATTTAATTCTGTTCTGAAGTTATCTTTATTTCTGAAATCGCTTGCTATAGCCTGGTCTCTATTTGTTCCATATTTAACAAGTTTGGCATAGTTAGCTTCCAAACCCTTATGCGCTGAATACAAACGGGTGAATAATGATTTTAACTTTTTAGCTTCTTTGATATAATTATTTAATATAAAAACCTTGTCCTTTCCAAATAGGAGAGAGTCTGATGATTTTTTATAGTGAATGATACTATCTTTATTACTTCTTACAAAAAAATCTAAATCATCTTCAAAGTTTAACCTCAAATTATTGATGTATTTAATACCCTTAATATTCTTCGAATTTACGTAGCCATAATAAGCAAAATGATGATTGTATTGTTCATATAAACTATCCAGATATGCAAACTGATTGAACATTAACTCATTTATGATTTTTATTGAATCGGTATAATGAGTTATTTTTATTGCAGCATCATTTGAATCACTGAGTATAAATTGTTTTGCTCTGATTGTATTATAAACCTTTTTCGATTTAATAAAATCTTTGAATCGGGTTCTATTCTTTTTATTAACTAATTTTAAATCAAGTTTAACCTTTAATACTGTTTTAGGCATAGTCTCCATTTTTTTCTCAATTCTTCTCGCAGAGGCAATTAAATACTTGTTTTGGAAACCAAGGATTTCATGTTTTCTTCTGTTATTGTATTTTAATTCTTCCTTTTGAAGTCCTAGTTGATAAATACTACTATCATAATGAATTTTAGCTGATTTGAGATTTGCATAAATAATCTCTTTTGTTTTTTGTTTAGGTAATTCTGTTTTATCTGGACTACTCAGTTTTTCATATAATTCGAATGCGGTTAACAATTCACCGGTTGCAAGTGTATAAGGATTACGCTTGTTAAAGTTGTAAATGGATTTTCCATCCTCAACAAATTTTTCAGATTCAGGCTTAGTGATAAATGCTAGTCTTTCTTCATTGGCATTAGGGTTGTCAATTAATTTTACTAGTGTAGTTTTCTTCCTCAGAAAGAAACTGCTATCTGCTTCAAATTCTTTTAAACTTAATTGAGGTGATGCAAATTGCCACAATGGATTTGCAGGGAAATGGTCATAATTAAATGAATTTGCATCTTTTAAATAATAGTCTAAAATAGGTCTAAATTTAAATCTAGGTTTGATTTTAAAACGATCATATTTGCCACCTGAGAAGAAATATACAAAAGCTCCCCATATGCTTCTTTTATGATTAATTACATATCCTGCATCCCAGGTATTATCTATGTATTTCCATTCATTGTTGATGTAAACTGCATTCCAGATATGTTCATCTATATAGAAATGATCATTTAGGTCGGTATGTAGACCTTTAGTATATCCTGGGACCTCTGTAGATATAATTCCTGCATGTTTACATAGTTCGTTAAATAAGTCGGTATAACCCATGCAAATTGCCTTCCTTTTTTTTAGAATTGTTTCTGTGGATATTCTGCTGTAATCGTAATTCCCAATTTTTTTTACATCGTATTTAATGTGATGTGTAATCCAGCAATGAATGGCTTCCACTTTCTCTGCATCATCGTTTAAATGGCTTGTTAATTTCAAAGCCAATTTTTCAGGGTTTCTTGATGCAAAATACGAAACCTTAGTTTTGCATTTATTTTGTGCAAATATTGAAGTGTATGATGCAAACAGGAATATGAAGAGAGCTAATTTAAGCAAGGTAGTATTTGCAATAGGGGAGTGAAGTTTCATAGATTTTTATACAATAGGTAAACAAAATAATTTATTTTTTTATAATAACAATTTCTTTTTTTGATTTAATTTAACCATTATCCGCATGTTTACCAGAAGTAATTTTCATAATTCTTTGCTTCTTTGAGAAAAATTATCAAAAAGTTTTAATATAAAATTTTTCTATTTTATGAGTTGTAAGACCCCGATAGGTG